>NZ_JBHXEG010000115.1:0-22615 GCF_042724935.1 Kitasatospora sp. NPDC127060 | reverse complement strand
GGCCCGTCGCGATCACCGCGACGGGCCCTCGGGCCTTCCACCGTCCCTGCTCCCCGGCTCAGAACCAGGGGAAGAAGGGCTTAGTTGTTGCCCCCTTTGCCGGGGGGCGTGGTGTTGGAGTCGCCCCCTTTGGCCGGATCGGCCGGCCGGGTCATCAGCTGCACCTGGGTGTTCGGCTCGAGCTGGGTGCCGGCGCCGGGGATGCTCTGGACGACGATCGCGTTCGGGTCCTGCGGGCCGGCGACCACGGTGTACAGCAGGCCGACCTTGGACAGCGCGGCGATGGCGTCCGACAGCTTCTGGTTCTGCATCGGCGGGACCTGGGGCTTGTCCTGCGCCTTGAAGATCGTCAGCGAGATCTTCGTGTTGGCCGGGACCTTGGTGTTCGGCGCGACCGACTGCAAGGCGACGGTGTTGACCTTGGTCGGGTCGTTGGTCGGCGCGGTCTTCGAGGTGTCGACCTGGAAGCCGGCGGCCTGCAGGGTGTTCGTCGCGTCGTCCTTCTGCGCGCCGGTCACGTTCGGGACGCTCACCTTGGTCTTGCCCTGGGAGATCGTCAGCTTGACCGGGGCGCTGGGGTCGGCGGTGGTGCCGGCCGCCGGGTCCTGGGCGAGGACGGTGTCCTGCGGGGCGGTGTCGTCGTCCTTGTAGTCGGGCGTGGAGACGTTGGTGAAGCCGGCCGCCGTCAGGGCCTGCATCGCCTGGTCCTTGGTCTTGCCGGTCAGGGTCGGCATCTGGGTCTTGGCCGGACCGGACGAGACCTGGACGGTGATGTGGGCGTCCTCGGAGACCGAGGTGCCCGCCGTCGGGGTCTGGGTGCAGACCTGGTCCTTCTTGATGTTGGTGTCCGGGCAGGCGATCTTGTCGCCCTCGGTGACCACGAGCTTGGAGCCGGCCGCGGCCGCGGCGGTCTTGGCGTCCGCCAGGCTCCTGCCGACCAGGTTCGGCGCCGTGACCTTCGCGGCGTCCTTGGTGCCCTTGTCGCTGAACATCGCCTGGGCCACGAAGAAGGTGCCGACCAGGACCAGCACGGCGGCCACCGCCAGCACGATCCAAGAGGTGTTGCTCTTCTTCTGCCGGTCGTCGGCGCGTCGGCCGCCGCCCTGGCCGTAGCCGTCGTCGTAACCGTCGTGGCCGCCGGCGCCACCGGCGGAGGTCTGGCCGTAGCCGTCGTTCTGGTAGCCGGAGGCCTGCGGCAGCATGGTGGTCGGGCCGCCGGGCTGCTGCGGCAGCACGTTGGTCTGGCCGTACGGGTCGTGCTGCTGCGGGTAGCCGTTCTGGTCGTAGCCGTACCCGGCGCCCATGCCGTAGGCGGCGGCCTGCTGGGCGGCGGCGACCGGGAGGCCGTCGAGGAAGCGCTCGATGTCGTCGCGCATCTCGTCGGCGCTCTGGTACCGGTAGTCGCGGTCCTTGGCGAGCGCCTTGAGCACGATCGCGTCGATCTCGGGCCGCACCTCGGGGTCGAAGACCGACGGCGGCTGCGGCTCCTCCCGGACGTGCTGGTAGGCGACCGCGACGGGGGAGTCGCCGACGAACGGCGGGCGGACGGTCAGCAGCTCGTAGAGCAGGCAGCCGGTGGAGTAGAGGTCGGAGCGGGCGTCGACCTGCTCGCCCTTGGCCTGCTCGGGGGAGAGGTACTGGGCGGTGCCGATCACGGCCGAGGTCTGGGTCATGGTCATCCCGGCGTCGCCCATCGCCCGGGCGATGCCGAAGTCCATGACCTTGACGTTGCCCTGCCGGGTCAGCATCACGTTGGCCGGCTTGATGTCGCGGTGCACGATGCCGGCCCGGTGCGAGTACTCCAGGGCCTGGAGGATGCCGATGGTCATCTCCAGCGCCCGCTCGGGCAGCAGCCGGCGGCCGGAGTGCAGCAGCTCGCGCAGGGTCGAACCCTCGACGTACTCCATCACGATGTACGGGATGGAGATCCCGTCGATGTAGTCCTCGCCGGTGTCGTACACGGCGACGATCGCGGGGTGGTTCAGGGACGCCGCCGACTGTGCCTCACGACGGAAGCGGGCCTGGAACGACGGATCCCGGGCCATGTCGGCCCGGAGCGTCTTCACTGCGACGGAACGGCCGAGCCGGGTGTCATGGCCGAGGTACACCTCGGCCATGCCGCCGCGTCCGAGGACGCCGCCGAGCTCGTACCTGCCGCCGAGGCGACGAGGCTCATCCATAGTTCCGACCCTCTCCCTCACCCGCCGGTGAGGTTGTGACGTAGGTGTCCCCGCACGCTCTGGGTGACGCCGCGCGGGCCGTGACCGGTTCTCCGGCCGGGCCGTGCGCCGTCTCGCGGGCGGCAACGGGCACACCCGCTGCTGGCGGATACGCTACCGGTCGCACCGCACCGGACCGGAGTCAGCCGTCGGCCGATATCAGACCGGTATCCGAACCGGGGTGCCGATCGTGACATTCACCTCACCCACGCCCCTACTTGCCGAGCGCGGCCTGCATCACCGCCTTGGCGATCGGGGCCGCCAGGCGGCCGCCGCTGATGCCGTCGCGGTTCTGGGAACCGTCCTCGACCACCACCGCGACCGCGACCGACTGGCCGTCCGGGGTCTTGGCCCAGGAGGTGAACCAGGCGAACGGCAGACCGGCGTTGTCCTCGCCGTGCTGGGCGGTGCCGGTCTTGCCGCCGACCTGGAGGCCGGGGATCTTGGCGTTGGTACCGGTGCCGTTCTCGACCACCGAGACCATCAGGTCCTGCATCTTCTGCGCGGTGGCCGGGCTCATCGGCTGGGAGAACTGCTTCTCGGTGTGCTTGGAGATGGTGGTCAGCGAGGCCGAGCGCTCCTGGTCGACCAGGTACGGCTGCATCAGGCTGCCGTTGTTGGCGATCGCCGCGGAGACCATGGCCATCTGGAGCGGGGTGGCGCGGGTGTCGTGCTGCCCGATCGAGTCCTGGGCGGTGCCGTCCAGGCCGGGGCTGTCCGGGAAGATGCTCTTCTCGGAGCGGACGGGCGTGTCGATCGTGCTGTTGAAGCCGAACTTCTCGGCCTGCGCGCGCATCTTGTCCTTGCCGAGGTCCGCGCCCATCTTGGCGAAGACCGTGTTGCAGGACTGGTCCATCCCGGCCTTGATGGTGGCGTTCCCGCAGCGCTCGTTGGGGCTCTCGTTCCTCAGCTCGAACTTGGTGCCGGGCAGGATGTACGGGTCCGGGGTGTCCGTGACGTCGTCGATGCTCTGGTACTTGCCGTTCTCGAACGCGGCGGTGGCGGTGACCAGCTTGAAGGTCGAGCCGGGCGGATAGGTCTCCTTCAGCGCCCGGTTGAGCATCGGCTTGTTCGGGTCCGCGTTGAGGTCAGTCCAGGCCTTGGAGTCGGACGAGTCGCCGCCGGCGAAGCTGCCCGGGTCGTAGGACGGGGTGGAGACCAGCGCCAGGATCGCGCCGGTCTTCGGGTCGAGCGCGACCACCGCGCCCTTCTTGGAGCCGAGGCCGTCGAAGGCGGCCTTCTGCGCCTTGGCGTTGATGGTGGTGAGGACGTCGCCGCCGCGCTTCTGCTCGCCGGTCAGCATGTCCAGGGTGTTGCGGAAGAACAGCCGGTCGTCGGTGCCCGAGAGGATGCCGTCCTCCAGGTTCTCCAACTGGGTGGAGCCGTACGCCTGGGAGGAGTAGCCGGTCACCGGGGCGTACATCGGGCCGTCGACCCAGGAGCGCTTGTACTTGTAGCGCAGGCCGTTCACGAAGTCCGAGTTCGTCACCGGCTGGCCGCTGACGATGATGTTGCCGCGCGGGTGGGCGTAGCGGTCGTACAGCTGGCGCTTGTTGTTCTTGTTGGAGGCCCAGGAGTCGGCCTGGACGCCCTGCACCCAGTTGGTGCGAGCCATCAGGGCCAGGATCAGCACGAGGCAGAAGATCGAGACCCGTCGGATCGGCTTGTTCATCGGGCGGGTCCTCCCTGGCCCTCGGTGGCCGGGGCCGGTTCGACCCCGGGTCGGCGCGCGCTGTCGCTGATCTTCAGCAGGATCGCGACCAGCGCCCAGTTGGCGACCACGGACGAACCGCCCTGCGCGAGGAACGGCATGGTCATCCCGGTCAGCGGGATCAGCCCGGTGACCCCGCCGGCCACGACGAAGACCTGCAGCGCCATCGCCGACGAGAGCCCGACGGCGAACAGCTTGCCGAAGGGGTCACGGGCGGCCAGCGCGGTGCGCAGGCCGCGCTGCACCAGCAGGGCGTACAGCAGGAAGATCGCCATCAGGCCGGTGAGCCCGAGCTCCTCGCCGAAGGAGCCCAGGATGAAGTCGCTCTTGGCGGCGAAGTTGATCAGCCAGGAACGGCCCTGGCCGAGGCCGGAGCCGGTCACCCCGCCGGAGCCCAGCGCCATCAGCGACTGGCCGATCTGCTCGGTCGCACCCTTGGGCGGGTTCGGCGAGAAGGCGGCCATCGGGTCCAGCCAGGCGTCGATCCGGACCTTGACGTGGCTGGTGGTGGTGGCGACCGCGACCGCGCCGCCGACCGACATCAGCAGGCCGAACAGGATCCAGCTGGTCCGCTCGGTGGCGACGTAGAGCATCACCACGAACAGGCCGAAGAACAGGAAGGACGTGCCGAGGTCGTTCTCGAAGACCAGGATCAGCAGGCTCAGCAGCCAGATCACGATGATCGGGCCGAGGTCGCGGCCGCGCGGCAGGTAGAGGCCCATGAAGCGGCGGCTGGCCAGTGCCAGGGCGTCCCGCTTGACCATCAGGTAGCCGGCGAAGAACACGGTCAGGATGATCTTGGCGAACTCGCCGGGCTGGATCGAGAAGCCGCCCAGCCGGATCCAGATCTTCGCGCCGAAGTCCTCCGCCCGGGCCGGGAAGAAGGCCGGCGCGGCGAGCAGCACCAGCGCCACCACCATCGAGATGTAGGTGTAGCGCTGGAGCACCCGGTGGTCCTTCAGGAAGACCATCACCCCGATGAACAGGGTGACCCCGAGAGCGGACCAGACCAGCTGGTTGCGGGCCGCCGGGAAGTTGCCGCTGAGCAGGTGGCCCGCCTTGTCCAGCCGCCAGATCATCACCACGCCCAGCCCGTTCAGCAGGGTGGCGATCGGCAGCATCAGCGGGTCCGCGTACGGCGCGAAGCGGCGCACCAGCAGGTGCGCGACCAGCGCCAGCGCGCCCATGCCCAGGCCGTAGCCGAGCATCCCGGCCGGGATCCGGCCGTCCATCGCCAGGCCCACGTTGGCGTACGCCAGGATCGGCAGCAGGACCGCGAAGACCAGTAGGGCCAGCTCGGTGTTGCGCCGGTTCGGTGCGCCCTGGAGCGAGATGGTGGTGTTGCCGCGCCGCCGCGGCATGACGCGCTCGGCCGACGCCCGGCGGCGACCGCCGGCGCGGCCGGTGTCGCCGCTCAGGTTGTAGCTGCTCACGTGGTGACCGCTCCCTGACGGCCGGCCGGCCCGCTCCGGGCGGGCCTATGTCGGATCACGGACGTCACGGTTTCGGGCAGGACTCGGCCCGGCTGCGCTCGTCCTCACTCAGCGGCGGCTGGGCCTGCTCGGTCGGGGCGGCCGTCGGCGGGGTGGCGTTCTGGGGCGGGGCGGAGGTGGCCGGGGCGGTCGGGGTCGGCGAGGTGGTCGGCGCCGCCGAGGCCGGGTTGCGGGGCTTCTCCCGCTCGCCCGGGGTGGTCGGGGTGGCGGCCACGAACGAGGCCTTGGCGGCCTGGGTGCCCTGCGGGGCGGCGCCGTTCCCGGTGGGGACGGTGGCGGCCTTCTGGCACAGCTTGGCCCAGTCCACCAGGCCGGTCATGGTCTTCTCGGCGTCCTGCAGGCTGCCGACCGAGATGGTCCGGTTCACCTGGGCGCGCTGGTCCTGGGGCAGCCACTTCAGCGGGGCGTCGCTGTGCGACTCGTGCACCGAGGACAGGCTCAGCCCGGCCAGGTTCTGGTTGACGCCCTGGTAGATGGCGACGTGGTCGCCGTCCTCGCCGATGTAGTACTGGTCCTGGGTCCACTGGTAGCCGAAGTACCCGGCGCCGCCGAGCAGGCCGAGGGTGACCAGGACGGCCAGCGAGACGGTCAGGCCCCGGCGCTTGCGCTTCGGGGGCTGCTCCCCGTCGAACTCCTCGGCGCCGTACACCGAGGGCTCGGCGGGGTAGCCGTAGCCGCCCTCGCCCTCGCCCTCGTAGCCCTCGGCGGGGCCGAAGCCGCCCTGGGCGGCGCCGTAGCCGCCCTCGTAGCCCTCCGCCGGGCCGAAGGTGCCCTGCGGGCCGCGGCCCAGCCCGGCGGCGCGGCCGGCCGGGGTGTCCGCGATCGAGTGGTCGGCGGCGGCCGAGGACGGCGGGGTCTCGGCGACCGCGCCGACCACCACCGGGACGTCGTTGAACTGGCCGCTGGCGGTGTCCGTGGCGCCGACGTCGATGACGTCCGCCACGATGCAGGTGATGTTGTCCGGACCGCCGCCGCGCAGGGCGAGCTGGATCAGCTCCTGCACGGTCTGCTCGGGCGAGTAGTAGCTGCCCAGGGTGTCCTGGAGGGTCTGGTGGCTGACCGGGCCGGAGAGGCCGTCGGAGCAGATCAGGTAGCGGTCGCCGGCGCGGACCTCGCGGATCGACAGGTCGGGCTCGACCTGGCCGCGGCCGTCCAGGGCCCGCATCAGCAGCGAGCGCTGGGGGTGGGTCTCGGCCTCCTCGGGCGTGATCCGGCCCTCGTCGACCAGGCGCTGCACCCAGGTGTGGTCCTGGGTGATCTGCACCAGCGAGCCGTCGCGCAGCAGGTAGGCGCGGGAGTCGCCGACGTGCACCAGGCCCATCCGCTGGCCGGTCCAGAGCATGGCCGTCAGGGTGCAGCCCATGCCCTCCAGCTGCGGGTCCTCCTCGACCATCTGCCGGAGCCGGTCGTTGGCGCCCTGGACGGCGTCGCCCAGCAGGGTCAGCAGGTCGGCGCCCGGCACGTCCTCGTCCAGCCGGACGATCGAGCCGAGCACCTCGGAGGACGCGACCTCGCCGGCCGCGGCGCCGCCCATGCCGTCGGCCACGGCCAGCAGCCGCGGCCCGGCGTAGCCGGAGTCCTCGTTCCCCTCCCGGATCAGTCCCTTGTGGGAGCCGGCGGCGAAGCGCAGCACCAGGGTCATGCGACCTGTGCCCCCCTCTGGGTCATGGACGGGATGCTGTCCCTCATGCGCTACTACTTCCGCAGTTCGATGACGGTCCTGCCGATACGGATCGGCGTGCCCGGCTGGAGCGGAGTGGGCGCGGTCAGGCGCTGCCGGTCCAGATAGGTGCCGTTGGTGGAGCCTAGATCCTCGACCGTCCACTGCCCAGTCTGATCCGGATAGATCCTGGCATGCCGGGAGGACGCGTAGTCGTCGTCCAGCACGATGGTCGAGTCGTGCGCGCGGCCCAGCGTGATGGTCTGGCCCTGCAGCGCGACCGTGGTCCCGGCCAGCGAGCCCTGGACGACCACGAGCTGGGTCGGGCCGCCGCGGCGGCGACCGCCGCCCTGGGTCTGGCCCGCTCCGGCGTTGCCGGGGGCGGGTGCCGCGGGACGTCCGGGTGCCGTGGCGGTCGCCGCCGCGGCACCGCCGGACGCGGCGCCGGAGTTGGCACCGCGACGGGAGCTGCGGGGGTTCACCTTGGTACCGAACAGGTCGCTGCGGATCACCTGGATCGCGACGATGACGAACAGCCACAACACGGCCAGGAAGCCCAGCCGCATGACCGTGAGGGTCAGCTCTGACATGACCGTCCCGCCAGTCGGTGAGCGAGGCGCGCGAACAACTCGGACACTACCCTTCGACCTGCCGGTAGACGATGGTGGTGGAGCCCACGACGATTCGGGAGCCGTCGCGGAGCGTAGCGCGCTGGGTGTGCTGTCCGTCCACCACGATGCCGTTGGTGGAACCCAGGTCGAGGACCATCGCAGGGGTGCCGGGGCGGATCTCGGCGTGCTTGCGGGAGACCCCGGGGTCGTCGATCCGCACGTCCGCCTCGGTGGAGCGCCCGAGCACGCAGGCCGCGCCGGTGATCTGGTGGCGGGAGCCGTTCACCTCGATCCAGCGGCGGACCGAGGCGCCGTGGCCGGCGCCCGGGAGGTTCCGGACGTTGCCGCCGGCCGGTGGGCCCGGGGGCATCGCGGGGGGTGCGGGTGGCGGCGGGGGCGCGCCGTACTGCCCGGCGCCGCCCTGCTGCCACGGTGCGCCGGGGGCCGGTGCGGCCGGCTGGCGGTCGTAGCCGGGCTGCTGCGGGGCGTACTGCTGGGGCTCCTCGGCCGCCAGGGTGCGGCTGCGCACCCGGTACAGGCCGGTGTCCAGGTCGTCGGCCTTCTCCAGGTTCACCTGGAGCGGGCCCATGAAGGTGTACCGCTGGGCCTCGGCGTACTCGCGGACCATGCCGGCCAGCTCGGTGCCGAGCTGCCCCGAGTAGGGGCTGAGCCGCTCGTGGTCGTGCGGGCTGAGCTCCACGATGAAGTCGTTCGGCACGACGGTGCGGTCGCGGTTCCAGATGCTCGCGTTGTTGTCGCACTCGCGCTGCAGAGCGCCGGCGATCTCCACGGGCTGGACCTCGGACTTGAACACCTTGGCGAAGGTGCCGTTGACGAGACCCTCCAGCCGCTGCTCGAACTTCTTCATCATCCCCATGGGGCACCCCCTTCCAGGGTTCGTTCGCCTGCCTGCCGACCTGCCTCCTCCGAGGAGTGGTCCTCCGGGGAGTCGGTCGTGCCTACTTGCGGTACTTCCGTACTGATCGTATCCACGCCGGGCCCTTCCGTACGGTTCCCGGACCGCGTGGTGCCGGGGGGTGGGCTCGGACACACAGGGTGACGCATTTCGGGTACGGCACGCCAGGTGTGCCCGTCGGAGCCGTCCGCCGCGCTTCGCTCGTGCGTTCGTCGCCCGCCTGTTCGGAGGTGGTCGGTCCCCCCGGGAAACGGATTCGGAGCCGCCCCCCAGGTCGTGCTACTGTTTTCCACGTCGGAAGGGCCGCCCGGAAGGGAGCCGGACCGGGGAAGCGCGAAGGGCCACATGGTACCGGGCGGATCCGCGGAACGGACGGCAGCGAAGACAACACCCATGCGCGGGTGGCGGAATAGGCAGACGCGCTGGATTCAGGTTCCAGTGCCCGAAAGGGCGTGGGGGTTCAACTCCCCCCTCGCGCACAGCGAAGCCCCCCAGATCTTCGGATCTGGGGGGCTTTCTCGTTGCCCCGGCCCGCTCCGGACCCCGCTCCGGCCGTGCCGGGCCGGGTCAGGAACGGGAGGCGGGGAGTTCGGCGCGGACCTCGAAGCCGCCGTCCTGGGTGGGGCCGGCGGTCAGGGTGCCGCCCAGCAGCTGGGCGCGCTCGCGCAGGCCGACCAGGCCGTGGCCGCCGCCCGGCAGGGTCTCGGCGGGGTGGACCGGGGGCGCCTCGTTGCGGACCTCGACCCGCAGCCGGCGGCCCTTCGCCCGGACCTTCACGTGCACCGTCGCCGCCGGGGCGTACTTGGTGATGTTGGTGAGCGCCTCCTGGACGGTGCGGTAGGCGGCCCGTTCGACCGCCTCCGGCCACGGACGGTCACCGGGGTCGAGTTCGGTGTCGGCCGACAGTCCGCTCTCCTCGATCAGCCGGGGCAGGTCGGCCAGCCGGGGCTGCGGGGCGAGCGGGGCGTCCGGGAGCGGGCGGCCGGTGCCGCGCAGCACCCCGACCATCTGCCGCAGCTCCTCCAGGGTCCGGACGGACAGTTCGCGGATGGTGCGGGCGACCGTCGCGGCGGCCGGGTCGGCGGTGCTCACCTGGAGCGCCCCGGCCTGGATGCTGATCAGGCTGACCTGGTGCGAGACCACGTCGTGCATCTCCCGGGCCAGCCGACCGCGCTCGCTGATCAGCACCCGTTCGGCGAGCAGCCGGCTCTCCCGCTCCTGGCCGCGGGTCAGCTCGTCCAGGCGGGCGGCCAGCTCCCGCCGGGTGCGGGAGAGCAGGCCGGTGGCGGCCGGGCCGGCGGACAGCATCACGGCCTGGATGGCGTCCAGGGCGGTGTTCCGGCTGAGATCGATGATCGGGGTCGGCAAAGGCCAGTGGAAGAAGGAGACGAGGGTGAACAGGGTCGCGCAGGGGACCAGCACCCGGGGGCCGGGGCGCTCGGTGGCCACCGTGTAGACGGCGGTGATCGGGGCCAGCCAGATCTGCTCGACCCAGGAGCCGGGCATGGTGAGCAGCAGCACCGTCACCGGGAAGCGGCGGCGCCAGAACAGCGCGACGGCGGCCAGCGTGGAGAGCGTCATCTGCCACCAGGTGGCGTCCCGGGCCACCAGCGCGGCGTCCAGCAGGGAGTAGAGGACGGGCAGCAGCAGCATCAGCCAGGGGGCGGTGCACCAGGCCGGCAGCCGTCGGGACGGCAACTGGTCGGCGGTCGTCATGCCCCGTCGCCGGGCTTGGGCCGCACCAGGCCGGCCCGGTGGGCGAGCACGGCGGCCTGCACCCGGTTGGCGGCGCCGAGCTTGCCGAGGATCGCGCTGATGTGGTCCTTGACCGTGCCGGTGCCCAGGAAGAGCCGGTCGGCGATCTCGGCGTTGGACAGGCCCTCGCCGAGCAGCGCGAGCACGTCCAGCTCCCGGCCGGTCAGGGTGCGGGCCAGCGCGGTGGCCTCGGCGTCCGGACCGCCGCCGTCCACGTAGCCGCCGATGACGGTGCGGGTGACGGTCGGGGACAGGATGTTGCCGCCCGCCGCGAGCACCCGGACGGCGTGCACCAGCTGCTCGGGGGCGGTGTCCTTGAGCAGGAAACCGGTCGCCCCGGCCCGCAGCGCGGTGCCGATGTACTCGTCGGTGTCGAAGGTGGTGAGCATCGCCACGGCCGGCGGGTCCGGCAGGGCGCGCAGGCGGCGCAGCACCGAGATGCCGTCGAGGTCGGGCATCCGGATGTCGAGCAGCACCACGTGCGGGCGCAGGCGCTGGACGTGCTCCTCGGCCTGCCCGCCGGAGCAGTCGCCGACCACCTCCAGGTCTGGGGCGGAACCGACGATCAGGCCTAGGCCCGAGCGGACCAGGATCTCGTCGTCGACGATCAGCACGCGGGTGGTGGTGATGGGTGCCTCCTCGGTTCGGGCGGCCGGGTTCGGTCGGTCCGCGGGGGTCGCTTTGAGAGTAGGGGTAGGGAGGGCGGGCCGCCGAACCCATGACGGGTACGAACCCCCGCCGTTCGGCGGGGGTGGGAATCCGCTACCCGGTTCACGCAATTCTCAGGAATGGTGCGGAACCATGGAGTTGGCTGCCCTTTTCCGGCCTGCCGCTCGCTGCGGGCGGCCGGTGGGCGGGGGTGGCCGGTCAGTCCGTCGGACCGTGCGGGCGTCCGGCGCCGGGCCGTGTGCGGATGCGCCCCACCATCTGATCGTTTGGAATTGAGCTGTGTCGTCCACTGTGAAGTCGGAGCCGTCCGCCACCTCCGCCGGGTCACCGTCCGCCGGACCGCTCGCCCGCTGGCGCCCGAGGGCCGCCACCGCCTCCGTCTGGTACCTCCGGCTGCTGGCGCTGCTGAACGTGACCACCGTGCTGCTGGTGCCCTGGCGCAACCAGGTCTCCGAGCACAACGAGGGCGAGTACTTCACCCCGTACCTGATGACCTCCGGCCTGGCGGCCGCGGTGCTGTCGATCTTCCTCGCGGTGGCGATGCGGCGGCGCAAGCGGGCCGCGTGGATCTTCAACGCGGCGCTCGGCAGTGTCTTCGCCCTGCTGTACCTGGCCGCCATGGTGCTGCCCGGCGAGCGCTTCAACAAGCACCCGCTCAACTACTTCTCCACCGTCCTGACCTGCCTGTTCGTGCTGTCGCTGCTGATCGGCCGCAAGGAGTTCACCTCCAAGGGCGACCGCTCCAACCCGAAGACCGCGGCGGCCACGTTCGTCGGCGGGCTGTTCTTCGGCGGAGCGGTGGGTGCACTGCTGGTCTGGCTGACCAACGAGCTGGACGGCGCCGGCTGGTGGGACCTCTTCCGCTACTCGGTCGGCCGGATGATCACCATCACCCCGACGGAGCACCTGCGCTCCGTGATCGCCGCCCCGACCTGGGTGAACGCGGCGATCAACGCGATGGGCGCGGTGCTGTTCCTGCTGGTGCTGTACGTGGCCTTCCGCAGCCCCCGCGGCAAGGAGCTGCTCAACCCCGAGGACGAGGCGAAGCTGCGCGGCCTGCTGGACAAGCAGGGCGAGCGTGACTCGCTGGGGTACTTCGCGCTGCGCCGGGACAAGGCGGTGATCTTCTCGCCCAGTGGCAAGGCGGCGGTGACCTACCGGGTGATCGGCGGGGTGTCACTGGCCTCGGGCGATCCGATCGGGGACCCGGAGGCCTGGCCGGGCGCGATCGAGGCCTGGCTGTCCGAGGCCCGCGAGCACGCCTGGGCGCCGGCGGTGATGGGCGCCTCCGAGGAGGCCGGGGTGATCTACGCCCGGCACGGGCTGGACGCGCTGGAGCTGGGCGACGAGGCGATCGTCGAGCTGGACGAGTTCTCGCTGGACGGCCGCGCGATGCGGGTGGTCCGGCAGGCCTACAACCGGGTCAAGCGGGCCGGGTACACGGTGCGGATCCGCCGCCACGAGTCCATCTCCGAGGAGGAGATGGCCGCGCTGGTGGCCAAGGCCGACGAGTGGCGCGACGGGGCGACCGAGCGCGGCTTCTCGATGGCGCTGGGCCGGCTCGGCGACCCGGGCGACGGCCGCTGCGTGATGCTGGAGTGCAGCGACGGCGACGGCGAGCTCCGGGCGCTGCTGAGCTTCGTGCCGTGGGGCCCGGACGGGCTGTCGCTGGACCTGATGCGCCGGGCCCGGGACACCGAGAACGGCCTGATGGAGTTCATGGTGATCGAGCTGCTGCAGCGCGCCGAGGAGGTCGGGCTGAAGCGGGTCTCGCTGAACTTCGCGATGTTCCGCTCGGTCTTCGAGCGCGGTTCGCGTCTGGGCGCCGGTCCGGTGCTGCGGCTGTGGCGCTCGGTCCTGGGGTTCTTCTCCCGCTGGTGGCAGATCGAGTCGCTGTACCGCGCGAACGCCAAGTACCGGCCGATCTGGGAGCCGCGCTACCTGCTCTTCGAGAAGAGCAGCGAGATCCCCCGGATCGGCATCGCGAGCGCCCGCGCCGAGGGATTCATCGTCGCGCCGAGCCTGCCCGCACTGTTCCGTCGCCGGCACGCCAGGCCCGCCGTGGTGGCACCCCGGGCGCCGGTGGCGGCACGGGACGGGCAGGGGTAGCCCTCCGTCGGGGGGCGGAGGGGGGCCGGGGCTCCGGGGGCGTAGAGCGCCATCGGTCGTAAGGGGGGTCCGGAGGGGGGATTCGTCTCCCTCCTGAGGATGACGTAACTCCCCATCCATGCCGATGTGGATTTGTTAACAGGCTTCTAATGTTGGAGTAGCTGACAAGTTCGGGGATTCGGGAGAAACGGTTGTGATTCACAGGACCCACGCGGGGGGCGTGCGAAAGGGGCCGCTGGCGCTTGCCAGAAAGGCCGCTGTCGCCGAGTGGGGAACGTTGTACCTGACGGTCCGGGGTGCGGTGGCGCGCAAGAAGTTCGCCGCGTTCCCGCTGGCCACGGTGGCGACGTTTCTGATCCTGCTGTTCAGCATCGTCCAGCACCTGCCGGGCGGTGAACGCTTCGTGAGCCACATCGGGGTGGTGCGGGCCTCGCTGCCGCTGGAGGTCTCGCTGCTGCGGACCCCGCTGTCGTTGTACGTGCCGGCCCTGGACCTGCCGGTCTGGGGGGCGCTGGCCCAGGTGTTCGTGGTCTTCGCGATCGCCGAGGTCGTGCTCGGCCGGCGGATGACCCTGGTGGTCGCCTACGCGTGCACCCTGACGGGCACGCTGTTCGCCCGGGTCGGCGTGGCGATCGGGCCGGGCCACCTGTTCGGCTTCCCGAAGTGGGTCGCCTACGTGCGGGACACCGGGCCGTCGGCCGCGGTGGTGGCGCTGGCGATCTGCATCGCGTTCCGCACCCGGTCCTGGTTCACCGCCACCCTGGTCGTGGTGCTGATGGTCGGCGAGGCGGTCATGCTGCCGAACCTGGCCGGCCTGGAGCACGTGGTCGCGGTGATCACCGCGCTGCTGATCGCCGTCGCGGTCGAGGTCTTCGGGGACTTCTGGCCGCGGGTGCTGGCCGGGGTCGGCGCCGCCACCTCGGTGGCCACCACCACCTCCCGGGAGGTCGCGGCGGAGGCCCGGCGCCGCCCGGCGGGCGCGGTCATTCCCTGAGGGACGCTCCACCCGGCCGTCAGGCGTGCGGGAGGGGCAGCTCGAACCAGACGACCTTCCCCACCGCCTTGCGGGCGGTGCCCCAGTGTTCGGCGAGCTTGGTGACCAGGGTGAGGCCGCGGCCGGTCTCGCCGAGCTGCTCGGCCGGCTCCAGCGACGGCAGGTTGTGGTTGTCGTCGCTGACCTCGACCAGCAGCTTGTCCACCCGGATCAGCTGGAGCTGCACCCGGTCCCGGGCGACCCGGACGGCGTTCGTGACCAGCTCGCTGACCAGCAGCTCGGTGGTGTCGCTGAGCGCTTCCAGGTGCCAGGATGCCAGCTGCTCGCGGACCAGCGAACGGGCCCGGCGGACCTCGCGCTGGTCCACGGTGAGGTCCCAGGTCGCCACCTCGGACGGGGCGACCCCGTCGAAGCGGGCCACCAGCAGGGCGACGTCGTCCTTGCGGTCGTCCGAGTGCAGCCGCCGCAGCACCTCGTCGCAGGCCTGCTCGGGGCTCTGCTGCGGGTCGATCAGGTTGCCGCACAGCGCCGCCAGGCCCGCCCCTATGTCCCCGCCCCGGACCTCGACCAGACCGTCGGTGCACAGCACC
Source organism: Kitasatospora sp. NPDC127060 (assembly GCF_042724935.1). Lineage (NCBI taxonomy): Bacteria > Bacillati > Actinomycetota > Actinomycetes > Kitasatosporales > Streptomycetaceae > Kitasatospora > Kitasatospora sp. NPDC127060. The sequence continues at coordinate 7,888 of NZ_JBHXEG010000115.1, read as the reverse complement.
AGCATCGAGCCGTCCGAGACGTCGATGGTCTTGGCGACGAACGGCACCCCGCCGACGCCGATCGGCGCGCCGGCCGGGATCTCCAGCAGTTCGCCGGTGCCGTCCGGGTGCACCAGGACCGGCGGGACATGGCCGGCGCTGGCCAGCTCGCAGGTCCGGTTGATCGGGTCGTAGACCGCGTACAGGCAGGTGGCGAGGTGGTCGTCGCCGAGCTTCTGGGCCAGGTTGTCCAGGTGCCGCAGCAGCTGTCCGGGCGGCAGGTCCAGGGCGGCCAGGGTCTGCATCGCGGTGCGGAAGCGGCCCATCGCGGCGGCCGAGTGGATGCCGTGGCCCATGACGTCGCCGACCACCAGGGCGACCCGGCTGCCGGGCAGCTGGATCGCGTCGAACCAGTCGCCGCCGACCTCGGCCTTCGGGTCACCGGGCAGGTAGCGGTGGGCGATCTGCACGCCGGGGATCTGCGGCGGGCGGGTCGGGATCATCGAGCGCTGCAGGGTGGTGGCGACCCGCGCCTCGGCGCGGTGCAGCCGGGCGTTGTCCAGCGACAGGGCGGCCCGTACCGCCAGCTCCTTGAGGGTGGCGGCGTCGCTCTCGTCGAAGGGGGCGCGGTCCGGCAGCCGGAGCAGTTTGAGGATGCCCAGTACGGTGCCCCGGGCGGACAGCGGGACCACCAGCATCGAGCGGCCGGAGACGACCGGGGCCAGCCGGGCGCCGCCGAGCGCGATCGCGTAGTCCACCGCGACGTCGGCGCTGACCACCGGCACCAGCACCGGCTGGTTGAGCTGCAGGGCCAGCCCGGGCGGGGTCCGGCGCGGCATGCTGACCAGCGAGCCCTCGGAGAGCACGTGGTCCCAGGCGCCGCCGGTCTGGTTGAAGACCAGCGCGACCCGGCGCAGCAGCGTGTCGTCGTCGGGGCGGGAGACCGGCAGCTCGGAGTCCGAGATCAGGCCGTCCACGAGGTCCACGCAGGCGAAGTCGGCGACCCGGGGGACCAGCACCTGGCACAGCTCGTGGGCGGTGAAGCCGAGGTCCAGGGTGGTGCCGACCTTGCCACCGACCTCGTTCAGCAGGGCCAGCTGCTCACCGGCCTGGCCGTTGGTGAGGAACGGGCCCAGTCGGCCGCTCGGCAGGCCCTCGGCCGGTGGGGCCTGGCCGGCGGGGCGGGGCGGGAGGCCGTGGGCGGACGGCTCGACGGCGTCCTGCTGCTCGATGGTGGCTCCTCCTCCGGTGGGCGACTGGACGGGCGGGCGGCCGGTTCTGGTGGCGCCGTGCTCGGCCGGTGCGCGGGGCGCGGGCTCGCGCTGGGCGGCTTCCCGCTGGGCCGCTTCCCGCTGGGCGGGCAGTGGGCCCGGGGGACGGCGGCCGGGCGTGGACTGGTCGGCCTGGGGTGGTGGCCCGAGCCGGGCGGCACGCTGCTGCGGGGTCGGGTAGCGGCGGCCCAGGCCGGCGGCCGCGTGGGCGGTGCCGTGCTGCGGATCGGCGGGCAGCACCGGCAGCGCGGTGGTCGCGTCCAGCCGTAGGGCGGGCAGCCCGCCCACGGCCACCGCCTCCCGCAGCGGGCCCCGGTGGGCGGCGGGCAGCAGCCGGGCCAGCGGCTCGGGAAGCTCGGCGGCGGGTGCGGTGAGCGCGGCCGTCAGCCCGTGGAAGCCACCCCGGGCGCCGGGCGCGGCGGCGAACGGCAGCAGGCGCTCGCCGAGCGCCAGCCGGGGCCCGGTGGCGCGCAGCGGGCGGGCGTCGGCGGCGAGGGCGAGCAGCCCGCCGACCGGGCCGGGTAGCGGGTAGGCCCACCAGAGCACGTCGCGCTGGTGCTCCTCGCGGTCGGTCACGGTCAGCCGGCCGGCCCAGGGGCGGCCGGCGGCGGTCAGCCCGGCCAGGGTGTCGAGGGCGTCGCAGCGCCGGCGCACCGCGCAGCGGCCGAGCACCCGGGACTCCAGGGCGGGCAGCAGGCCCGTGGCCGGGCGGTCGGTGACGGCCTCGGCGCGGTGCCCGAACAGTTCCTCGGCGGCCCGGCTCCACTGGGTGATCCGGCCGGTCCGGTCGACCAGGACGAGGGCGAGCCGGACCAGGGCGGCGACGCCGGTCGGATGGTCGCCCGGCGCGATTTCGGCGCCCGCCGGAAGCGGTGTGGAGTTGGACTCGGCCACCATGGATTCGGTCTGCTCCCGCCTGGCCGCCACGCCTGGAGGCGGCCGATTCTCCGGAGGAGGGCACGCTGTGCGGATACCAGCGAAGCACGGACCGGGCCGGGCCCGACACCGAAACGGGGAGATTCGTCAGGATCGGTTGCGTGTCGTGTACCGCGCGCCGGTTCATACGCCTGCTTCACCCGGACGGGGGCGCGGAACGCGGCGGTAGGGTGGCAGGCCGGGCCGCCCGCGCGGCGGCCCCGCAGGACGCAGCCGGCCGGACGAGACAGAGGCGAGATCGTGACCGCGCAGAGCCCCGTTCGCTGGACGGACCCGGAGCAGCAGGAGCTGGAGGAGCGGGTCGCCGCCGCCGAACTGGCCTGGCTCAGCATGGACGTGGACGTCCAGACGCTGCGGGTCGAGATCGACAACTTCGCGCTGATCCACCACCAGCTGCTCGGCCCGCTCTACGCCCGGCTGGACGAGCTCGACGCGCTGGTCGCCGAGGCCGTCGCGGCCCGGACCGGCGACCCGGAGGACCGGAGGCGGGCCGCCGAGGCGCGGCAGCAGGTCGACGAGCTGCCCGACCTGGACGCGCTGTTCGACTCGGTGCGGTCGGTGCGGGAGGAGTCCGGTCGGGACGCGGACGAGGTCGCCCCGCCGCCGCCCGCCGCGCCGGCCCGGGTGCGGCCCGGGAAGGAGGCCCAGCGGATCTACCGCGAGCTGGTCCGCCGCGCCCACCCGGACCTGACCACCGACCGGGACGAGCAGCAGCGTCGGGCGGACTTCCTGATCCGGGTCAACGAGGCCTACGCGTACGGGGACACCGCCGCGCTGGCCGACCTGGCCGCCGAGTGGTCCACCGCGCCGGAGGCCGCACCCGCCCTCGACTCCCCCGACCGGCTGGGCTGGCTGCGCCGCCGGCTGGAGTGGCTGACCGCCAAGATCACCGAGACCGCCACCGAGCAGGTCCGGCTGGAGCAGACCCCGATGGGCCAGCTGCTCGCCCTCGCCCCGCAGGACCCGGACCGGCTGCTGGAGCAGCTCGCCGAGGAACTGCTCGCCAAGGCCGCCGCGCAGCAGGCCGAGCTGGAGCGGCTGCTCGGGGCCCACCCGACCGTGCCGGTGGGCGAGAATGGCACCGACCCGAACCGAGCCCAGGAGAGCCACACGATGTTCGCGCAGATCCCCACCACCGACGCCGCCTCCGTACCCGCCGACGCCACCCTGCTGGACGTGCGCGAGCAGGACGAATGGGACGCCGGCCACGTGGACGGCGCGCTGCACATCCCGATCGGCGAGGTGATCGCCCGGATCGACGAGCTGCCGGACGCGAAGCTGTACGTGCTCTGCCGGGTCGGCGGCCGCTCCGCGCAGGTCGTCCAGTACCTGGTGCAGCAGGGCCGGGACGCGGTGAACGTGGACGGCGGGATGTACGCCTGGGAGAGCGCGGGCCGTCCGATGGTCGGTAGCGGCGGGCAGGCCGCCTTCGTCCTGTAGGCCGCGACGCCCGCCCGGTGACGGGTAGGGCAGGATGGGCGCGCGACGCGCCGGTACCGGCCGGCGGCGCGCCGATCGGGCGGGGAGGCCATGACGGGGACCACCGACCGGGCCGCCCCCGGGAGGGTGTGGTCCGGGCCCGCGCAGCTCGTCCTCGGCCTGGCCGCCGCGGTGCTGGTGAGCGGCACCGGGCTGTTCCTCGCCGCGGTGTTCCTCCACGTCGCGCCGGACAACACGGTGTCCCGGCAGTACCGGGACGAGGTCGACGGGCTGGTGTACCCGGAGTTCGAGCAGAACTGGAAGCTGTTCGCGCCCAACCCGCTGCAGCAGAACGTCAGCCTGGACGCCCGGGTGCGCACCGTCGCCGACGGCGGCGCCACCCGGACCCGCGACTGGACCGGGCTCACCGCCCGGGACCTCGCCGCGATACGGGACAACCCGGCGCCCAGCCACGTCGACCAGAACCTGCTGCGCCGCGCCTGGGACTTCTACGACGGCTCGCACGACCCTCAGGACGAGAAGCTCACCAACCCGCGCGGCAAGCTCGCCGAGCAGTACCTCAAGCGGATCGCGCTGCAGCGGATCGGCCGGGAGGCGGACGGCGAGCGCGTGCTGGAGATCCAGTTCCGGGTGACCTCGGCCACCGTCCCGCCGCCGAACTGGAGCGGTGAGGCCGCGCCGCCCGCGCCCAGGGTGCGGGAGCTGCCGTGGTGGCCGGTCGGGGACGAGGACTACCGGGGGTTGGGGTGAACGGGGCTTCGGAGCTGTCGGGGTCGGCGGAGCGGTCGGAGCGGTCGGAGCCGTCGGAGCGGTCGGAGACGGCGGAGCCGGGCGGGGCGGTCGGGCAGCGGCTGCCGGTGCGAGTGCCGCGGCAGGACGGTGTCAGGACGGACGTTCCCGGGCCGGTGGGTCCGGTGGGTCCGGTGGCGGCCTTCGGGCGGGCGGTGGAGGCGTTCACCGGGCGGGCGCTCGGACGGCACCAGGCCGCGGTGGTGCGGATCGGCTTCGGGCTGGTCTGGCTCGCCTACCTGCTGCGCGAGTGGCCCAACCGGCGGGTGCTGTACGGCGACCACTCGCCCTGGTCGATGGACCTCGCCCGGCGGTTGCTGGCCGACGACGGGGCGTTCACCGTGCTGCCCTGGTTCGGCGGGCGGCTCTGGTTCGAGCTGGTCTACCACCTGGCCGTGCTGGCCGCCCTGGCGGTGCTGCTGGGCTGGCGGACCAGGGCGAGCAGCGTGCTGTTCCTGGTCACCGTGCTCTCGCTGCAGAACCGCGACGTCTTCCTCGGCGACGGCGGGGACAACATCGTCCACCTGATGGCCGTCTACCTGGTTTTCACCCGGTGCGCCGAGGTCTGGTCGCTGGACGCGCGCCGGGCCCGGACCGGGTGGGGCGGGGTGGTGCTCTGGGCGCTGCTCGGCGCGGTCCTGGCGGTCTGTCAGGCCGGCGACTTCTCCGGGGGCAGCCTGACCTGGAGCAGTCCGGCCTTCCCGTACCTGGGCTGGGCGCCGCTGTTCTGGGGGCTCTGGGCGGTGGCCGGGCTGTGGTGGACGCTCGGCCGCCTGCGACCGGAGGGCGAGCCGCGGGCGGTGCTCGACGCGCTGGCGAACATGGTGCACAACTGCGCGATGCTGGTGATCGTCACCGAGGTGGTGCTGGTCTACGCCACGGCGGGCTGGTACAAGGTGCAGGGCTCGCGCTGGCAGGACGGCACGGCGCTGTACTACCCGCTGCACCTGGACTACTTCACCCCCTGGCCGGGGCTGTCCGGGCTGCTCGGCTCGGCGCTGCTGCCGGTCTTCCTGATCTCCTACGGCACGGTGATCCTGCAGGTCGCCTTCCCGTTCACGCTGCTCAACCGGCGGGTCAAGAACGTGCTGCTGGCGGTGCTGATGGTCGAACACCTGGGCATCGCGGTGGTGCTCGGGCTGCCGGTGTTCTCGCTGGCGATGGTCGCGGCGGACGCGGTGTTCCTGCCGACCGGCGCCCTGCTGTGGGCGGCGGCGCGGCTCGGGCGGCTCCGGCAGCGGCTGGTGGGGGCGCCCGGCGCCTAGGGTCTGTTCGCCGGGCAGACCCTAGGATGTCGGTATGTCCTGGTTCGCCGCCCTTCGTGACACCGCGCGGACCGGGCTCACCCTCGACCGGGCACTCACCGACCCCAAACGGGCCCTGCGCGGGGCCGTCGCCGTGGCGCTGGTGCTCTTCCCCACGCTCGCCCTCGGCGGGGTCGCCCTCGCCACCTCGGCCGCGATGGGCGCGTTCATCGCCGGCTCGGCCACCTTCCAGCGGAGCTTCCGGCCCCGCGCCAGCCTGGCCGTCGCGGCCGGGGTCGGCCTCGGGGTTAGCACCTTCCTCGGCTACCTGGCCGCCGGGGTGTACGGGCTGTTCCCGGTGCTGCTCGCGGTGTGGGCCTTCGGCGCGGGGCTCGCCTGGGCGATCGGACCGACCGCCGGAGTGGTCACCGCCAACACCCTCTCGGTGATGCTGATCGTGGTCCAACTCCCGGTCAGCGCCACCGCCGCGCTCGGCCACGGGCTGGTCGCCGCGCTCGGAGGGGTCGCCCAGGCCGCCGTCATCACCGTCTGGCCGATCGGCAGTTGGACCGCCCAGCGGGACGCCCTCGCCGACACCTACGCCGAACTCGCCGACTACGCGCGCCGGTTGAGGCAGGACCCGACCGCGCACGTGGACCCGGAACCGTTCATGACCGCCCGGCACGCCTCCGCCGTGACCCCCTGGCAGGACCGCCACCGGCCGCCCGAACTGCGCGGCCTGCGCGGCATCGCCGAACGCATCCGGCCCACCCTCGCCGCGCTCGCCGACCCCAAGGTCGGCGCCCCCGAGGAGGGACCTGAACGCGACCGGGCCCGCGAGGTGCTGGCGGCCGCCGCCGAGGTGATGGACGCCCTCGCCCGGGCCGTCCGCAGCGGCGACCCCGTCCGGCTCCCCCGCTCGGCCCCCACCCTGACCCTGGTCCGGCCGGACGAGGGGACGCCGCTGCAGGGCGCGGCCCGGCGCTCCGCCCGACGCCTCGGCGGGCTGCTGCGCAAGGCCGCGGACACCCTGGACCGCAACGACGAGGACACCATCACCACGCCCGTGGTCGGCGCGGGCGGGGCCCTGCACAAGCCGTCGATCTCGCGGATGCTGCCGGTCGCGCTGCGGGCCGTCCGTCGGCAGCTGCGGCCGCGCTCGGCGATCTTCCAGCACGCCGTACGGCTGTCCGGAGTGGTCACCGTCGCCTACCTGCTGGCCCGGCTGGCCGGGTTCCACCACGGGTACTGGGCGCCGATGACCGCCGCGATGGTGATGCGGCCGGACTTCGCCCAGACCTACAGCCGGGGGGTCGCCCGGCTGGCCGGGACGGTCGTCGGGGTCGCGGTCTCGACGCTGGTGGTGCAGCTCGCCCACCCGGGGGAATGGGTGCTCGCCTCGCTGGCCGTCCTGTGCATCGGCGGGGCGTACCTGGCGTTCCGGACCGGGTACGCGCTGACGACGGTCGGGATCTCGACGTACGTGGTGTTCCTGCTCGGGCTGCAGGCCGGGAACCCGTTGCAGACGGCCTTCGAACGGGTCGGGCTCACCCTGCTCGGCGGGTCGCTGGCGCTGCTGACGTACGCGCTGTTCCCCACCTGGCAGACCGCCCGGCTCGGGGAGCGGCTCGCCGAGTGGCTGGCGGCGGCGGGGCGGTACGCGGCGGCGGTGGTCGCCTGCTACGAGCAACCGGGGGCGCCGCGGGGGCGTACGGTGCGGTCCGCGCTGCTGGACTCGCGGGAGGCGCGGTCGGAGCTGCTCCAGGCCATGCAGCGGGCGGACGCCGAACCGGGGCGGCACGAGTCGGGACTGACCGGGGTGACCAGGCGCCAGATCGACCGGGCGAGGGCGGCGGTCGGGCACCTGGGGCGGGCGGCGGTGCTGCTGGAGGCGCACCTGCCGGCCGCCGACGCCGAGCCGGTGCCGGGGGCGGCGGAGTACGCGGAGGAGCTGCGGCTGGCGACGGCGCTGGCGGCGGGGGCGCTGTTGACGGGGCGGCCGGTGGAGTTCGGGGCGGTGCGGGGGGCGCAGGCGCGGTTGGAGGAGGGGTTGGTGGGGGCGGGGGTGCAGGGGGATGTGGTGAGGGCGGGGACTCGGTTGGTGGGGGTGGCTCTGCGGGATCTGGAGAGGGCTTTGCGGGGGAGTTCGGAGGAGCGGTAGGGGGGCGCTGCGGGGGGCTGTTGTTGTGGGGGTGGGCTTTCGGGAGGGTGGGTGGTGCCGGGGGCGGT
>NZ_JBHXEG010000114.1:2001-23289 GCF_042724935.1 Kitasatospora sp. NPDC127060 | reverse complement strand
GCCACCCCGATCGGGGTGGCCGCTCTCGCCGTTCCCGGGGCGGGGCGGGGCGGATCAGCACCGGCTCGCGCCGGCCGGGCGCGGCCGCATAGTGGGCAACTTATTGACGGCCGCAAGAAATCCGCCCTACATTTGCAGCGCGCCACCACCACCCCGCCTCTACCGTGATGGAGCCCGCGTGCCCCGATCGCCCCGCCGGGCCCTGACAGCGCTTTTCGCTGCCACCGCCCTCGCTCTCCCGACCGCGCTCGCTGCCACCGCCCCGGCCGCCGCCGTCACCGCGACCACCCACTACAGCGGCACCCTGCAGGACGGTGCGACCTGGATCGCCGACAAGCCGGCCCAGTGGAACGGCATCCTGCTGCTGTTCAGCCACGGCTTCGGTTCCCTCACCGCCGCCGACGCCCCGTCCGGCGCCGCCGCGACCGAACTCCTCGCCGAGGGCTACGCCCTGGCCGGCTCCTCCTTCGACCCGCACGGGTCGGCCTGGGCCCTCAAGTCCGCCGAGCAGGACCAGTACGCCACCATCACCGCATTCGGCAGTACCGCCGGCCGGCCCGTCCACGTGGTCTCGATCGGCGCCTCGATGGGCGGCCTGGTCAACGCCGAGATCGCCCGGGACGGCGCCGGCCGCATCGACGGCGCGCTGAACGTGTGCGGACTCGTCGCCGGGGGCGTCGACCTGGAGGACTACCAGCTCGACGCCGAATACACCCTGGCCTGGTTCTTCGACCGCGCCGACCTGCCGCAGCTGGTCAACCTGCGCGACGGCGCCAGCGCCTCCGCGCTGGCCGACCGCCTCACGGCCGCCGTCAACTCCGCGCAGCAGACGCCGGCCGGGCGCGCCCGGATCGCCCTCGCGGCCGCCTACCTCAACCAGGCGGCCTGGGCCCCGGGCCAGGCCCCGCCCGCCCCGACCGACTACGCGAACCAGGAAGCGCAGCAGTACCAGTGGCTGCAGCAGGGCGTGCTGAACTTCATCATCCCTGGCCGCTACGCCGTCGAGCAGTCCGCGGGAGGCAACCCCGCCTACACCAAGGGCGTCGACTACACGGCTCTGCTGACCAAGTCCTGGCACGCCGACGAGGTACGGGCCCTCTACGGTGCGGCGGGCCTCGACCTGAACGCCGACACCGCCGCCCTCAGCGCGGGCGCCGACATCACGGCCTCCGGTACGGCCCGGGCCAACCTGACCGCCACCTCCACGGTCGCTTCCCTGGGCGTCCCGATGCTGACCCTGCACACCACCGCCGACCAGCTGGTCCCGGTCGAGCAGGAGAACGCGTACGCCGCGCGCGTCCAGGCGTCGGGAACGGGAGACCTGCTCCGGCAGGCGTTCGTCGCCAGGCAGGGCCACTGCAACTTCACCACCGCGGAGATCGTGGCCGGCCTGCACGCGCTGGAACAGCGTCTGATCTACGGCTCCTGGGGTACCGTCACCACTCCCGACGCCCTGCAGAGCCGCGCCGCAGCGCTCAACCTGGACGGAGCCGCCTTCACCGGCTGGAACCCCGCGCAGCTGTCCGGCGTCCGCTGAACCCGAAGGCTCCCCGGCCGGTTGTTCGCGAGGTGGGACATCTCGCTCGACCGGCCGGGGAGCCTCGTTCGTTCTGTTCCGTCAGCCGGCTTCCGTGACGCTCAGCACGTTGACGAGCTTGTCGAGTTGCTTGGTCACCTGCTCCAGCGCCCGGTCGTCCGCGTTGACCACCAGGGTGACCTCGGAGAGGCCTGACTGCTCGGCCGAGACGACGGCGAGGGAGTCGATGTTGAAACCGCGCCTGCTGAAGAGAGCGGTGATCCGGGTCAGCGCGCTGGGCTTGTCCTCGACCAGGACCGACAGGGTGTGCTTGCTCATGAGTTGTCGCTCTCCCAGTTCGGCGTCATGTCCCGGGCGATCCTGATGTCGTCATTGCTGGTCCCGGCCGGGACCATGGGCCAGACCATGGCGTCCTCGTGGACGATGAAGTCCACCACCACCGGCACGTCGTTGATCTGCATCGCCTTGGCGATCGTGTCGTCCACGTCCTCGGGCCGGCTGCACCGCAGACTGACGCAGCCGTACGCCTCCGCCAACTTCACGAAGTCGGGAATGTGCCGAGCCATCTGCAGATCGCTGTTGGAGTACCGCTGGCCGTAGAAGAGCCCCTGCCACTGGCGGACCATGCCGAGCTTGCCGTTGTTGATGAGCGCGACCTTGATCGGCACGCCTTCGACCACGCAGGTGGCCAGCTCCTGATTGGTCATCTGGAAGCAGCCGTCTCCGTCGATCGCCCAGACCACCGTGTCCGGCCGGCCCATCTTGGCGCCCATCGCGGCGGGCACCGCGAACCCCATGGTGCCCAGGCCGCCGGAGGTGATGAAGGAGCCGGGCTGCTCGAAGCCGATGAACTGGGAAGCCCACATCTGGTGCTGCCCGACGCCGGCCACGTACAGGGCGTCCGGCCCGACGATGGAGCCGAGCCGCTCCAGGACGTACTGCGGGGCCAGCGAGCCGTCCTCGAAGTCCTCGTACCCCAACGGATAGGTCGCCTTCAGCCGGTCGAGCTGCGCGCGCCACTTGACGTAGTCACCGGGGCGGTCGATCGCCTGGACGAGGCCGGCGATGACCTCCTTGCAGTCACCCACGATCGGGACGTCCGCCACCCGGTTCTTCGAGATCTCCGCCGGGTCGATGTCCGCGTGGATGACCTTGGCCCGTGGTGCGAACGAGGACAGCTGCCCGGTGACCCGGTCGTCGAACCGCACGCCCAAGGCGATGAGCAGGTCTGCCTGCTGCAGCGCGCCCACCGCGGGGACGCTGCCGTGCATGCCGGGCATCCCCATGTGGAGCGGGTGCCCGTCGGGGAAGGTGCCCCTGGCCATCAGAGTGGTGACGACCGGAATGCCGGTCAGCTCCGCCAGGCGGAGCAACTCCGCGGAGGCGCCCGCCTTGTGGACTCCGCCGCCGACGTACAGCACGGGGCATTCGGCTGCGGAGATCAGCCGGGCCGCCTCCTGGATCTGCTTGCTGTGCGGCTGGGTGATCGGCCGGTAGCCCGGCAGGTGGGTCACCGGTTCCCAGCGGAACTCGGTGCGTGCCTGCAGCGCGTCCTTGGAGATGTCGACCAGGACCGGACCGGGACGGCCGGTGGAGGCGAGGTGGAACGCTTCCGCGATGGTGCGCGGGATCTCGTCGGGGTCGGTCACCAGGAAGTTGTGCTTGGTGATCGGCAGGGTGATGCCGCAGATGTCGGCTTCCTGGAAGGCGTCCGTGCCGATCACGCTGCTCGGCACCTGGCCGGTGACGGCGACCATCGGGACGGAGTCCATGTACGCGTCGGCGATCGGGGTGACCAGGTTCGTGGCGCCCGGGCCGGAGGTGGCCATGCAGACGCCGACCTTGCCGGTCGCCTGGGCGTACCCTTCCGCGGCGTGGCCGGCTCCCTGCTCGTGCCGGACCAGCACGTGCCGGATTCTGACGGAGTCGTAGAGCGCGTCGTAGGCGGGCAGAATCTGGCCGCCCGGAAACCCGAACACTGTGTCGACTCCGGCATGCTCCAGGGCCCTGACCAGGGCTTGGGCGCCTGTCATTCGTTCGCTCATCTATTCGATCCTGTCGGCTTGGCTCGGGTGAGGGGAGACGCCCGTTCGCAGACTTGTTCGAAGTGCGGCGCGAAGAGGCTGCAGTTCACGGACGGTGGGCCCGGAAATGGCCACGGTGTGGCGCGGCAAGAGCGGTGTCGGATGGCGACAACGCGCCCGGTGGCTCCGGCGGATCTGAACTCTCGTCGGAGCGGAGCGAGTCCGTTGGTGACGGCTCAGGTGCGTCCTCGTGGCAGAGGACGGGAAATGTTCGGCCGCAGCCTATCCGCCCGTCGAGTGGCGATGCAACCCAGAACGATCGCACCCATTCCCAGGCATCGTCAGCAATTCGGACATAACCGGAGCTTGGCTCTGAATTCGCTGGACGTCTTGCGCCGGACCGCCGGGCTGGGATAAATTACGACGCATATCGGGATTGGGGCATCCCGCATCGCCACCCAGTGGTCCATCTACAGCCATCTGGGATTTGTACAACTTTCAAGGTCACGAGCCTCGGCCACTATCTGCCGACTGCTCGTCTCGCGTTTCATTGACGCCTCCGGCCTTCCAAGGCGCGGCCCTCTCGTTTCACCGCCGGGCACGGCTGCGCCCGGATTCCCGTCGATGGTCCCGCGCCGAGCGGACTACGGACGTTCCTCACCCTGACTCCGATGCCGACCTCCGATTCAGAAAAGTGACATGACGAGCGCAGACTACGAAGTATTCGACTTCCCGGAGATCAAGCCCGGCCCGGAGAAGCCGTTGGTCCTGGGCCCGGCGGGCGAGGTCTTCGACTTCGTGCAGACCGGCGAGAGCAACGGCGGCAAGTACCTGTTCTCCAAGCTGACCGTGCCGCCGCACGTCGGTCCGCCTCCGCACATCCACCACCGCACCGACGAATGGTTCTACGCGCCCAACGGCGGGTTCAGCATCTTCGTGGGCCCCAACGAGTTCCCGGATCTGGACATCACTCCGGGCAACGGCGCCGACAAGGAGACGGTCGCCCTGCTGCCGATGCGCCCGAAGGAGCTGCTCTACGTTCCGCGCAACCGTACGCATGGTTTCGTCAACACCACCGGCGTCACCCAGGAGATGTGGCTGGTCTGGTCGCCGGACACGCCCGAGAGCTCGATCCTCCCGTATTTCATGAACGCCGGGAAGGTGGTGTCCAGCAAGGAGGAGCTGGAGGAGCCGGATTTCCTGTCCCGCATCCGCCTGGTCACCATGGCCCGGGACTACGGCATCAGCCAGAGCACCGACTTCTGGGATTTCGTCAAGGACGTCGTGGAGGACCGGCCGGATTGGCTGCCCAGCGACCGGCGTTCGGCGCTGCTGAATCTGATGTACGACGAGCTCGAGGCGCACGGATAGTTTCACGCCGTCGAGTCCGGGAGAAAACGCATGAAAGGTCTGGAGCCCCATGGGCGTCGATAAAGAGAACTCCATCGCCGTCGTCGGCGGCGGGCTGGGCGGAGCCGCGACTGCCGCGCTGCTGCAGCGAGCCGGATATGCTGTGGAAGTATTCGAGCAGGCGGACAGGTTCGAGCCCGCCGGCGCGGGGATACATCTGACTCCCAATGTGATGCGCGTGTTGTTCCACATCGGGGTCGGTGACGCACTCGTCAGATCCGGGCGCCTGCCCGAATCATTCACCAGCCGGAATCTGGATTCGCATTCCGTCAGGTGCACGCTGCTGCTCGGCGAGCGGGCCGAGAAGAGGTACGGAGCGCCCTATCTCACCGTCAGCCGTGGCGTTCTCCACCGGGAACTGCTCGGCGCCCTGCGGCCGGGCAGCGTCCGGTACGGCAAGCGACTCGTCGGGGTCGGGGAGGCCGGCGAGGGGGTGCGGATGCGCTTCGCCGACGGGAGCACCGCTGACGCCTCCTGTGCAATCGGCGCCGACGGTCTGGGCTCCCGGGTCCGTGAGGCGATGCACGGCGCCGAACGCCCGCGCTTCTCCGGCCAGGTCGCGTACCGGGCGGGCGTACCGGCGAGTGTCCCGGTCCCGGTCGACCGGACGTGCATCACCAAGTGGTGGTCGGAGGACCGGTTCGTCATCGGTTACCCGACCGACTCCGGGACTGATGACTACTACTTCGTCGCCGGTGCACCGGCTGAGGCGTGGACGTATCCGCAGTCCTGGGTCCCCGGCGACCAGGACGAGATGCTGGCGGCCTTCGCCGGCTCCTGCGAGGAGGTGCTCGGCCTGCTGAACGCGGCCGAGGCCCTGAGCAAGTGGCCGCTCTTCGAGCGCCCGCCGTTGCAGCAGTGGGGCCGAGGGCGAATCGCCCTGCTGGGCGACGCCTGCCATCCCATGCGGCCGCACATGGCCCAGGGGGCGGCCATGGCCATCGAGGACGGCGCACTGCTGCTGCGCTGCCTGGAAGCCGAGGACGAGATCGAGGAAGCGCTCTGGCGTTACGCCGAGAGCCGCAGGCAACGCACCAGCCGGGTCCAGGCCGTGTCCTCGGCGAACTCGTGGCTCAGGGACGCCGAAGACCCCGCCTGGGTATTCGACTACGACGCGATGAACACCGAGCTGGTGCCGGACCGGTCCGGCACTCTCAACGTCACATGAACCGGGTGGAAATGAATTCAGGAGAAAATCGCGTGTACGACACTGACGTCCTGGTCGTCGGGAGCGGCCCGGCGGGGTCGTCCTCGGCACTGATGCTGAGCACGTACGGCATCGACAACCTCGTCATCACGAAGTACCGCTGGCTCGCCGACAGTCCGCGCGCGCACTACCAGAACCAGCGCACGATGGAGGTCTTCCGGGACCTGGACGTGGCGGACGAGGTCATCGCCAAGGCCGCCCCGAAGGAGGTGATGGGCAACGTCGTCTTCTGCACCGGATTGACGGGCGAGGAACTGGGCCGACTGCCCTACGGTGCCAACCGGCCGCAGCGGCAGAGCGACTACGCGATGACCAGCCCCGCCGAACAGTGCGACCTGCCGCAGAACCTGCTCGAACCCATCCTGCTGGCCAACGCCGCCGAACGCGGCAGCCATGTGCGGTTCGACACGGAGTTCCTGAGCCTTGAGCAGGATGAGCACGGTGTCACCGCGCTCGTCCTGGACAGGCTGAAGAACGAGCGCTACACGATCCGGGCCAAGTACCTGATCGGGGCGGACGGCAGCAACAGCCGCGTGGCGGAGCAGATCGGCCTGCCCATGGAAGGCCACATGGGGCTCGCCGGCAGCATCAGCATCATTCTGCGGGCGGATCTCTCCCACCTGGTGGCGCACCGTCCCGGCTATCTCTGGTGGATCATGCAGCCGGGTGCCAACGTCGGGGGCATCGGCATGGGCCTCCTCCGCATGGTCAGGCCGTGGAACGAGTGGCAGATCGTGTGGGGCTACGACATGAGCGCGGGCGAGCCCGATGTCTCCGAGATCGATGCGGTCGGCATCGCCCGCCAGCTGATCGGGGACCCCGACGTGGACATCACCATCCGCTCGGTCTCGACCTGGACGGTGAACCAGATGTACGCCACCAAGTTCTCCCAGGGGCGGGTGTTCTGTATGGGCGACGCGGTGCACCGTCACCCGCCGTCCAACGGATTCGGCTCGAACACGTCGATCCAGGACGCCTACAACCTGACCTGGAAGATGGCGATGGTCCTGAAGGGTCAGGCCACGGACCGGCTGCTGAGCACGTACGACCAGGAACGCCCGCCGGTCGGCAAGCAGATCGTCGAGCGTGCGAACAAGAGCATCGAGGACTTCGGCGGAGTCTTTGCCGCGCTCGGCCTGGACGCGAACCTGGACGCGGACCGCATGCGTGCCAACATGTCCGTCCTGAAGGAGAATTCCGCCGAGGGCGCCGAGAAGCGCAAGATGCTGCGCGAGGCCATCGAGCACAAGTCCTACGAGTTCGCCACGCAGGGCGCCGAATTCAATCACCGTTACGAGTCCGACGCCGTCCTCCCGGACGGCACCCCACAGCCGGCCTGGCAGCGCGATCCCGAACTGTACTACCAGGCATCCAGCCGGCCCGGCGCGCGCCTGCCGCATGCGTGGCTCGACCGGCACGGTGCGCAGGTGTCGAGCCTGGACGTGGTGGGAAAGGGCCGGTTCTCCCTGCTGACCGGGCTGAACGGGCACAGCTGGCTGGACGCCGCCCGGCAGGTCTCGGAGGAGCTGGACATCGAGATCGCCGCGCACGTCGTCGGCCCGGGCCACACCCTGCAGGATCTCTACGGTGACTGGGCCAACGTCACGGAGATACCGGAGGACGGCTGCCTGCTGGTACGCCCGGACGCATTCGTCGCCTGGCGTAAGACGGACTCCACGGAGGCCGTGAACTCGCTGCGCACGGCCTTGTGCGAGATTCTCGGGCGAGTGCCGGAGCAGCGCGTGACCGGGGTGGGCTGACCAGCTCCGGAAACATCACCCCCGTCGATGGCCAGGAATTCCCCGCCCATCGGGGAATTCCTGGCCCGTCGATGCGAGCATCAATCCTATCGAGAGAGCAATGGATACTGAGAGCGCGACAAGCAAACCGGCACAGCTGGGCATATCACGCCGACTCACCTTCTTCATGGCGCTGGCCTGCGGTGCGGTCGCGGCGAACATCTATTACGCGCAGCCCGTGGTGGGTCTGATCGGCCCGGATGTGGGCTTGCACGCAAGTGCCTACAGCCTGGTGGTGACCCTGACTCAGATCGGCTACGGCGTCGGTCTCGTCGTGCTGGTTCCCCTGGGCGACATCTTCGAGAACCGCCGTCTCATCATGGTCACCCTGGTGGCCTGTGCGGTGGCGCTGCTGGCCGGGTCGGCCGCCTCGAACGCCGGCCTGTTCCTCGCCGCTTCGCTCGTGATCGGCCTGAGTTCGGTCGTGGTGCAGATGCTGGTGCCCTTCGCGGCGCACCTGGCCCCGGACGAAACCCGTGGACAGGTCGTCGGCAATGTCATGAGCGGCCTGCTGATGGGCATCCTGCTCGCCCGGCCCGTCTCCAGCATGACGACGGATCTGCTCGGCTGGCGTGCGGTGTTCGCGCTCTCCGCCGGCTTGATGCTGGTGCTCGCCGTGATCCTGCGCTCGGTCCTTCCAGAGCGGAAGCCGACCACCTCCGTCCGCTACCCGGTGCTGCTGCGGTCGATGGGGCAACTGCTCGTCGGTACGCCGATCCTGCGGCGACGGGCGTTCTACCACGCCATGCTGTTCGGGGCGTTCAGTCTGTTCTGGACCGCTGTGCCACTGATCCTGGCGAGTCCGGCGTGCGGCCTGAGCCAGGTCGGCATCGCGGTCTTCTCGCTGGCGGCGATCCTGGGCGCCTTCGTCGCGCCGTTCGCGGGCCGCTTCGCCGACCGCGGCCTGACGCGGCCGGCGACGGCCTTCGCGATCCTGGCTGTCGTGGTCTCGTTCGCCCTGGTGTTCGCCAGTGGCGGACACACCGTCGCCATCCTGTTCGTCGCGGCGCTCCTGATCGACGTCGGGGTGTCGTGCAACCTGGTGCTGGGGCAGCGTGCGATCTTCTCCCTGGGCGCGGAGATCCGCAGCCGTCTGAACGGTCTCTACATGGCGATCTTCTTCTGCGGAGGCGCGGTCGGCTCGGCCGTGGCCAGCGTCGTGTACGACAACGACGGCTGGGTGGGCATCGCGTGGTGCGGTATCGCCTTCCCGTTGGTGGCGGGCCTCTACTACCTGACGGAACTGAGGCCAGGGCGGACCGCGACAACTGGATGATCCGGCCTCCGGCCCCCCATGCCCCAACCGCCTCCGGGCAGGGCACGAGGGGCCGAACGCCGTTACCGGTGCAGGGGGGATCGGGAGTCAACGGCTGCTAGCGGCCCAGCAGTTCGTGACCGCGCTCGATCTGTGCCGGGTCCGCCCGCGGCGAGAGAACGTGATGCCCTGACACGGACAGCGGCTGCAGGCTCGGGGCGAGAGCCTGCCGTCCGGCGATGTCGGTGCAGCGCAGTCGCAGGCGCTCGGCGAGCCGGCCGGCCTGGGACTCGGCGAGGGACTGGAGGGTCTCGACCTGGGCGATCGGAGGGTCTCCCGGGGCGGCAGGCCTACAGGCCTCCCAGCCACACGCTGGAGGCGCCCGGGATCCGACGCGCCGAGGTCCCCGACCCAAAGGCCCGGTCCACGCCCGCTGGACCTCTCCCGAGGACGCGCGTCCGAGCCGGTCTGCCCCAGGGGACGGACCGAGGCCCCGCTTCCCGGCGATGGAAGGAACCGGGCTAGCGGCTCGACTCGGCCGCAGCACGGAACTCCCGGGCCACCTCCGCACCCTTGGTGATGTCCTGTCCGGACACGGCATCCGAAATGTCGAGCACCACAAGGGTGTTGGCGTCGATCCACACGCACTGGGTCGCGCTGTACACGCTGTTGCCGAAGGCGTCGGTGGTCGCGGTCCTGGTGTACGACTCCGCGCACTGCAAGGTCCCGCCGAGAGGGCCGGGATCGGCGTCGCTGACCTGTCCGTGAACCACGCTCATGCCCGGCACGCTGACCGGGCGCCAGGTGTTCGCCAGGATCTGGCTGCGGGCCTGGTCGGGGATGGCGCTGTCCTTGTCGAACGCCATCACGGTGACGTAGTTCTGACCGAATCGGCCACCCAGGTACGCCGTGGCGGTGGTGTGAACGTCCGGGTACTTGGCCGCCAGCGCCTGGCCCTGCTGCCGCATCAGCTTCGCCATGGTGCTGCCGTCGTTGCGGGCCATGTTCATGAACGAGTCCGGCAAGTGGAGTTGCGACAACGGCTGGCTCCCGGCAGCCGGCGGTTGTCCGCCCGGACTTCCGCCGGTCGGCGTCGAGTCCGCGCCCCCCGTACCGCCTCCGCCCGCCGAACCGGCGGGTAAGGGAAGTGCGCCCGGTGCGGCTGCGGGCCCTGCACCGTCACCGGAAGAGGTCAGGGCGTAGGCTGCGCCGCCCGCGAGGAACGCTCCGACCACGGCGAGCGCGACCCACAGGCCGGTACGACGGGGGCCTCGCGCGGTGGGTGGCGGCCCGGGGCCGAATGGGGTCTGCGGATACCACTGCGCAGGCGCCGGCTGCGGGTAGTCCTCAGGCCGGGCAGAGTTGGGCTGCGGGGGCGTGCCCCCCGTCGGTTCGGCGGGTGTCCCGTCCGGCTGTTCGTGCATCGGCGAACTCCTTGGGGTTCGGTGAGGCGGCGGTGAACGATCGGAGTGTCGTTCCGAAGAATGCCCCACAGCACCTTGGCCCGCACAGGCTTTGCCGGACCACTGTTTCCGTTGAGCCTCCGAGAATCTGTTGGATGGATGCCCCGTCGGTGCGCTGTCGACGGTCTCGGCGGTGTGCCGGGCACGGCCGGTGCGGCGTGCCCGGCGGTGGGCGGCTACCGGTGGAGGGTGGCGAGGGTGGCGAGGGTGGTGTCGAGGTCGGGGGCGCCGGCGCGGGGGCGGTTGTAGGGGAGTTTGCCGAGCATGGCGCCCATGGCGCAGGTGTCGGTCATCGCGGCCAAGGCGAGACCGGCTCCGACGGCGGCGGAGAACCAGCGGGCGCCGGGGAGCGCCAGGTCGGCGACGACGCCGAGGACGACGAGGGAACCTGCGACGAAGCGGACCTGGCGGTCCATGGCCCAGACGGCGCGTGCGCCTTCGGGGCGGTTGAGGGGGCGGCCGCTCTGGGCCCATGCGGAGGTGCCGCCGATGAGGGTGTGGGCGGTGATGCCGGTGGCGGCGAGCTCTTCGCACGCGGTCCGGGAGCGGGCACCGGAGGCGCAGACGACGGCGATCGCGCCGTGCTCGGCGGCTGCGCGCAGCGCGGGCAGGGCCCGGTCGAGCTGGTCGAGCGGGATGTTGTGGGCGCCGCGGATGTGGCCGCCGGCTTACTCGCCGGGGGAGCGGACGTCGATGACGGTGAGCTTTTCGAGGCGGGGGTGGAGCTGCTCGACGGTCAGGGGCGTTGCCATGGGGTGGGGTCCATCCGATGGGGGAGCGGGGGCGTCGGCGGGTGCCGGCGTCCGGGAGTGGGGTGCGGGGGTCAGTGGAGCGCGTCGGTGATCATCAGTGCGGCGACGGCGAGCAGCGCGACGGCGAACGACCTCTGGAGGGTGCGGCCGCTGAAGCGGTCGGCCAGTCGCTTGCCGTCCCAGGCGCCGAGGATGGCGGCGGCGGTGAACGGGGCGATCACTGCCCAGTCGAGCGAGCCGGTCGTGCCGATGCGTGGCACCAGGGCGGCCAGCGAGTTGGCGCTGATGACCAGCAGGCTGGTGCCGACGGCCTCGGCCATGGTGAAGGCGAGGACGGATACCAGCGCGGGGACGGCGAGGAAGCCGCCGCCCACGCCCAGCAGGCCGGTGACCGCCCCGAGGCCGGCGCCGGCGGCCGCGGAGCGCCCGGGGCGGCTCTCGGTGGTTCGGTCGGACCCCGCGGCGTCGGGGCGGTGTCGGGCGGCGTCCTTGGGCTTGCGGGCGGAAGCGAGCATGCGCCAGGCGGCGAACGCCGCCAGCACCGCGAACGCGACGGTGAGCAGGGTGGCGGGAAGGTGGGCGGACAACGCCCCCGTGGCAGCGGCCAGAGGAAGGCCGGCCGCGGCGAACAACAGGCCGGTACGCCAGCGCACGCGGCCTGCCCTGGCGTGGGCGAGGAGCCCGGTGAGCGAGGTGGCGGCGACGATGAGGAGGCTGGCGGTGCCGGCGTGGGCGGGGGAGAAGCCGAGCAGGTAGATCAGGGCGGGAACGGCGAGCATGCTGCCGCCTCCGCCGAGGCCGCCGAGCGCCAGGCCCACGACGGCACCGGCGATCAGGGCGAGAACGAGTGCGGTCATATGACCTGACCGCCAGTGCCGTGTGCGGTGACGACGGGGAGCCCGGCGTCGGCCCACGCCCTCATCCCGCCTGCCACGTTGACGGCGGTGACGCCGCGCGCCGTGAGCAGGGCGACGGCGTGCTGCGAGCGGTTGCCCGAGCGGCAGATCGCCAGCACCGTCCGTCCCGCCGCGTCGGGTGGCAGATCGCCACCGGCGTCGAGGACGCCGAGTGGCACCCACAGTGCGGAGGGCGATCGGCCGGCGGCGTACTCCTCCTGCTCGCGGACGTCGACGAGGACCGCCCGGCCGGTCGAGACCATCCGCTCGGCCTCGGTCGGGGTGGCCTGCGGCGGGGCGGGTGACTGGTGGGTCGAGAGCATGGCTGGCCTCCGATGGGTGTGTTGCGAGTCGATGGAAGCGGCGCACTGGCGCCGGTGACGCCCTGGCGGTGGCGAACGGCGGCCCGTGAACGGCGCCCCTTGCTTTCGATAATACCCATGGGGGTATCTTTGAGGGCAATGGATACCCTACCCCGTATTTTTCCGGCTCACGCGGCGGCTCGATTCGGCCGCCTCGGCCCGAGTCCGGTCGAGGCGCGTGAACTCGCCCAGCGCCTGCTCGACCACCCCCCTGGGCGGCCCGGGCCGAGGGCGAGTCGTCACCCATGGCCCCCAGGGGGGTGGTCGAGACCGTCCGTGCCGGCCCCCACGGCTGGGCCGCGACCGCAAACGGCCGGCACCTGCTCACCGCCGGAGGTCGCGCCGCGGCACCCACGCCCGTGGAGCAATTGGCGGCATCCGCGGCAACCTGCGCAAGAACGCGGTCGCCCGGTTCCTATACCCCACCGGGTAAACTGGGGGGAGAACGACACTCTGGAGGTGCGCACATGCAGGTCGACGACGACGCGGTCGGCGCGGTCCTCAACCGCCTTCGCCGCGCGCAGGGTCAGCTCGCCGGCGTCATCGCGATGATCGAGGCCGGGCGCGAGTGCAAGGACATCGTGACCCAGCTGGCCGCCGTCTCCCGCGCCCTCGACCGGGCGGGATTCAAGATCGTGGCCAGTGGCATGCGCCAGTGCATGGCCACCGCCGACGGCGACGCGCCGCCGATGAGCGAGGGCGAGCTCGAAAAGCTCTTCCTCGCCCTGGCCTGACATCGCGCCCGCCAGCCGGCGGCGCCGTGCGGCGGGTCCCATGTCCTGCTGGCCTGCTCGCGGGCGGGCTGGAATGTGAGGGCACGCGACGTGCCCAAGGGCGCGCGGCGGAATGCAGCTCGCCCTTGGGGTGTTGACGTACTCTGTTGCATACCCTTGGGGGTATTCAGAGAGGTGGATCATGGTTCGGGAAGTCGACATCGAGGCGTTCGCCGCCGCACGGGTGCGGGGCGCGCTGGTGCTCGACGTGCGCGAGGCCTTCGAGTTCGCCGCGGGGCATGTGCCCGGCGCCCGCTGGATCCCGCTGGGGATGCTCGCGGGAAGCCTTGCCGAGCTGCCTCGCGACCGCGCCATCATGGTGATCTGCGCTTCCGGCAGCCGGAGCCGAATCGGAGCCGAACTGCTCGGCCGCGCCGGGTTCGACGCCGCCTCCGTCCTGGGCGGAACCGCAGGGTGGTCGCTCTCCGGCCGCGATCTCGCCACCTGATCCCCCTGACCTCACGCCACGATTGGAGCACCCCATGGACTACGGCATTCCCCTCACCCTCGACCTGCCCTTCGACGAAGCGGTCGAGCGCGTACGTGCCGCGCTCGCCGAGCAGGGCTTCGGCATCCTCACCGAGATCGACGTCCAGGCCACCCTGCGGGCCAAGCTCGGCGAGGAGATCGAGGAGTACGTCATCCTCGGGGCCTGCAATCCGGCGCTGGCCCACCGCGCCCTCCAGGTCGACCGGCGCATCGGGCTGCTGCTGCCGTGCAACGTGGTGGTGCGTGCGGCCGACGGGCACGCCGTCGTCGAGGTGATGGACCCGCAACTGATGGTGCGGGTCACCGAGCGGCCGGCGCTCGAAGCCGTGGCCGACGAGGCCGCCGGTCGGCTGCGCGCCGCGCTGGACGTCCTCGCCGGCTGACCGCCCGTCCCGGGCCCGCTCCCGCGGGCCCTTTTTCCCGGATTTCCATATACCCCCACCCGTATTGCGAGCCCGCCGGGCCGCCCTCGGAACGGAGCACCCCCGTGCCTCACCCGGACACCTCCCTCGTCAAGCCCCCCACCCCGGCGCCGCCCGGTCCGCCGGGCCGTGCCGGCCTCCTGGGTCGCCTCGGCGCCTGGTCGGCCGGGCACTTCAAGGCCGTACTCGTGGGATGGCTGCTGGTCGTGGTCGCGCTCGGCGCGTTCGCCCCGCAGGTCACCAGCGCCCTGTCCGGCGCCGGATGGCAGGCCAACGGCTCCGAGTCGGTCAAGGTCCGCCAACTGGCGGAACAGCACTTCGCGGGCAACGCCTCCTCCGCCCTGCAGATCGTCGTCGCCGCCGACCGGCCGGTGACCGACCCCGCCGTCCAGCAGGTCATCGGCAAGGCCGAAGCCGTCGCCGCAGCCGACCCCCGGATCTCCACCGTCGTCCCGCCCCAGCCCGGCGCCACCGTCAGCCAGGACGGCCGCACCGCCATCCTGCTCGCCGGCGCCAAGGCCAACCCCGACGACATGGTGCGCGCCGCCGACGACCTCAAGGGCCCGCTGAACGCCCTGTCCACCGACGGTGTCAGCGTGCACGCCACCGGCGCATCCGTGCTGTGGAGCGACTTCAACAAGGCCAACCACGACGCCATGATGAAGTCCGAGATCATGTCCTGGCCGGTCACCCTGGCCATCCTGGTCCTCGCCTTCGGCTCGCTGGTCGCGGCCGGACTGCCGCTGCTGCTCACCATGGCCGGCCTCGCCGCCTCCGCCGGCTCGCTGGTGCTGATCAGCCATCTGTTCCCGGTGTCGATCTGGGCGATGAACTTCGCCATGATGTTCGCCCTCGCGCTCGGCATCGACTACGCGCTCTTCCTGGTCGTCCGCTTCCGCAGCGCCCGCATGGGGCGCTCGATGAGCAGTGCCGAGGCGGTCGCGGAGACCATGGACACGGCGGGCAAGGCCGTGCTGCTGTCCGGCGCGACCGTGCTGGTCAGCCTGTCCGCCGTGATGCTGGTCCCGTCCCCGGCGTTTCGCTCGATGGCCGGCGGCATCATGCTCGCCGTCCTGTTCGTCCTGGCCGCCACCCTCACCCTGCTGCCCGCCGTCCTCGGCAAGCTCGGCCACCGCGTCGACGCCCTCGCGCTGCCCTGGGTGAAGAGCGGCGAACACCGCTCCCCGCGCTTCGCCGCCTGGGGCGAACGCCTGTGGAAGCACCCCCTGCGCTACGGTGCCCTGGCGCTGGCCGCGCTGATCGCCCTCGCCGCACCGGTCATCGGACTGCGCACCGCGATGCCGTCGATCACCGTCATCCCCGCCCACGACAGCGCCCGCGCCGGCTACACCGCCGTCCAGCAGGCCTTCGGCCCCGGCGCCCCCGGCACCCTGCAGATCATCACCCCCAGCGGGCAGGCCGCCATGGTCGGCGAGCAGATCGCCCACACGCCCGGCATCGCCGGCGTCATGCCCGCCCAGAGCGCCGCCGACGGCTCCGGATGGTCGATGATCCAGGCCGTTCCCACCGTCGACCCGTCCAGCCCGCAGCTCGGCTCCACCGTGAACACCCTGCGCGCCGAACTCCCGCACGACACCCTCGTCGGCGGCGCGGCGGTCGAGAACCTCGACCTCCAGCACCTGCTCACCCAGAAGACCCCGCTGGTCATCGGCGTGGTCATGGCCCTGGGCTTCCTGCTGCTGCTGATCGCCCTGCGCGCGCCACTGATCTCCGCGCTCGGCACCGCCGCCAGCCTGCTCTCCACCGGAGCCGCGTTCGGCGTCGCCCGGCTGGTCTTCCAGGACGGCCACGGCGCGGGCCTGCTCGGGTTCAAGTCACAGGGCTTCCTGGACGGGTGGGCGCCGGTGTTCTTCTTCGCGATGATCTTCGCCATCGCGATGGACTACACCGTCTTCCTGCTCGCCTCCGCCAAGGAGCACTACGAGCACAGCGGCGACCCCAGGGAGGCCATGGTCGGCGCCCTCGCCCACTCCGGCCGGGTGATCTTCGCGGCCGCCGGCGTCATGGTCGCGGTCTTCTTCACCTTCGCGATCTCCGGACCGCTGCCGCCCAAGGAGATGGGCATCGTCCTGGGCGTCGCCGTCCTCCTCGACGCGGCGCTGGTCCGCCTCGTCCTGCTCCCGGTGATCCTCCGGCTGACCGGCCGGGCCGCCTGGCACACCCCTCGATGGCTCGACCGGGTCCTGCCGAAGGTCACCTTCTCCCACGGCTGACCTGGACACCGAAGCCGGTGGCGGGAGCGCAGTTCGGCGCCTCCGTCACCGGCCACGCGGGCGTCCGCGCTCTGGGCGCACCGTTCGGCTCCCCCTGTGCCCGGTCACTGTGTCTGGTGGCGGTGCAGTCGGCCGTGGTTGCGCCACCAGAGCACCTTCCCATCGGGTCCGTGTACGAAGTCGGTGCGGGTGCCGACCGGTCTGCCCTCGGGGTCGAGGTCGAGTGCGAAGTCCCGCCGGTAGAAGGCGACTTTCATCTCGGTGGCCTGGTCCTGGACCGAGTCCTCTTCTTCCAAGGCGGCTTCGTCCCGGCCAGCCGGGTCATGGGCCGTCTGGGTACCGTGCAGCTGACCGTTCTGACGGGTCAGTTCGATGACCGTATCCTCCACGGCACCCTCCTCGTTGATCCGCTGGGCCATGTAGCGGCCCTCGTAGGGCGCGAGCTCCTGGCCGCTCAAGGCCTTGGTCGTGGCCGGCAGGTTGGTCACACCGGCGTACCGGCTGACGGCCCAGTCGTCGGTGAACAGCTCGTCCCTGAGCCGCTTGCCGCCTTCCGAGTTGGTCAGCAGCGTCAGTGCGAAGCCGCTGCTGGGAACCATCAGGAAGCCAGAGATCTGACCAGGCCAGGTCCCGCCGTGCTGCACGATCCGTCTCCCCTGGGCGGTCGGGCGCAGCATCCAGGTGACTCCCATGCCGTCGAGTTCCACGACCAGCGTGCCGCCGGGCCCGGGCGCGGAGCGCATCCGTTCCAGCGATTGCTTGCTCAACAGGCGTGTGCCACCGGGGGCTGCGCCGTCGCCGAGGTGGAAGCGGGCCCAGCTCAGCTGGTCGCGCGCACTGGAGATCAGTCCGCCGGTCGGCGCGAGGCAGCGTGGCTGCGGCCAGAAGGACGGCTCCAGCACGGCTTTGCCGTCGACGACGTCGTGGGACGCCGCGACGTTGAAGCCCACGATCTCGTCGCTGGAGAAGCGGCTGTGGCCCAGCTCGAGCGGATCGATGACCAGTTCGCGCACCGCCGCCTCGTAGGTCGTGCCCGTCACCACCTCGATGATCCGGCCGGCCACACACAGTGCCGCGTTGTTGTAGGCGAACACCTCTCCGGGTGCGGTGAGTTGGGGAAGCCGCGCCATGGACGCAACGAAGCGGGCCAGCGCGTCGTCACCACCGCCGAAGTCCTGGTAGTCGTCGCCGAGCCACCCAGCACTGTGGTTGAGCAACTGCCGCACGGTGACCTGCGCCGACGCGAACGGGTCGGCCACCCCGAAGTCGGGGAGGTAACGGCGGACCGGGGCGTCCAGCTCGACCTCGCCCCGCTCGACCAGCCGCATCACCGTCGTACCGGTGAAGGTCTTGGTGGTCGAACCGACCCGGAAGACGGTGTCACCGTCGACCGGAACCGGATGGTCGACATTGGTGACCCCATACCCTTTGACGTACTCCTGGCCGTCCAGGAACACACCCACCGCCGCACCGGGAATCGCGTACGCTCGCATGCCCTCCTCGATCTTGGCGTCGAGGGCGTTGAACAGCGAGTTCCCGGTGCCGCCCGTGCCGCCTCCCCGGACAGCGGATCGCGGGGACCCGGCCGCCGGCGCCGCCGTTCCCAGCGAGACGGCCGCGCAGCCGGCCGCCGCCGCCGTGCTCAGAAAGCCACGGCGGGACCACCTCGGGGGCTCGGGACGCCCAGAGGACACAGCAGGGCGCACCGTGCCGAGGCCGGTCGGTAGCAGATCCTCATTCACCGGTACCGGCTCCCTCACTGCCGATGACGAACGGCGCCGGTTCCACCGAATTCACGCATCGGGTGTCGGGATGCTCAGGGTCGTCGAAGAAGGAGGTGATCACCTTCGCCCCGCACGGGGTGGCGTACGTCCCGTGGGCGACACCGGGCAGCGTCACCACCTTGGAGCGGGAGAGCGTCCGGGCCACGTAGGACCCCCACTGCGCCCCGGTCTGCGCGTCGAAGCTCCCGGAGATGGCAAGCGTGGGGATGCTGCTCCTAGTGACCTCGCGCACGGAGTCGGGCGCCTTCGGCACGTTCCAGGCCCGACACGCCTGGCGCAGGAACGGCAGCTGAGGCGCCTGGGCCAGAACCGAGCGGGGGAGCTCGGGAAAGGCCTGCTGACCCTTGGCGAGCTGCTCCTCGGGCGTCTCGAACGGAACCCACTCGCTGCACCACACGCTCAGCGACAACCCGTGAGCGAACATCCCCTGAGAGCCGGGAAGCCAGGCGCCCGCCCACTGCTCCGCGATGCGCTCGGGGTGACCGTGGGCCAGCTCGTCCACGCCCACCGCGAAGGTCTCGGGAGCGTGACTGGCACGCACCAGCCAGTTCAGCAGCGCCCCGCCGTCGAGGACCACCTCCACCCGTCCGACCTGCGGCACCGTCGCGTGGGTGGTGACCGGATCAGCCTCCAGCTGACGCACCACGCGCAGGAAAGTGGCACCGATGTCCGGGTAACGCTGCCGGCAGGAGGGCTGCGCCGCGCAAGCGCTCACGATATTGTCGAACGCCTCCCTCATGCTGCTCCACGTCCACCCGGGCGTCGCCACGGACGGCGGTACGACGCCGTCGACCGTCACGGAACGGACGCCTTCGGGGAACGTCCGCATGTAGGTCAGCGCCAGTTGCGTCCCGTAGGAATGCGAGAGGACGTTCCACTCCCGGATTCCCAGGGCCTTGCGCAGATCCGCCACGTCCGCGGCGTTCTCGCTGGTGTTGTAGGCAGCCGGATCGATCCCCTGGGCCGTCAGCCGGTCACGGCACCGGGCCGCCGCCTGGGCGTACCGGTCTCCGGTGGAAGGCGCGTCGTAGAGGAGGTGGACGCGCTCCCCGTAGAACTGGTCGATCTCCGGACACGTCAGCGGCTGCTCGGACGAGTACGTCCCGCGCTGGGACAGGACGATCAGATCACGGTCGCGGTTCAGTCCCGCCTCGATCAGTCCCGAGATGTCTCCGACGGCGTCCGCGCCGGGCCCCCCGGTGAAGAACACGATCGGATCGGAGTGCGGCGTCGGGGATGACGAGCGGACGAGCGCAACGGCCAGGCGAAGGGTCCGCGGTGACGGGTGCGCCCGGTTCTCCGGAACGACGAGGAAGCCGCAGCGGGTGTCCTCCAGCTCTCCGTACGTGGTCGGGCAGGGAGCGGTCACGAACCGCGACGACGGCTGCGTTCGCGCCATCGGGGGCTGAGACAGAGTGAGCGCCGTGCCCGGGAAGATCCAGTGGCCCCGGTCGCTGGCGGGGTATCCGTGCCGAAGGGCCTCGTGCTCGATGGCCTGCCGGTTGAGGTCGTAGAGGCTGTCCCACCGCATGGCGTCGCCGAGGGTCTGCTGGGCTATGTCCCACAACGTGTTACCCGGGGCGACGGTGTAGGTGCCGGCCATCGCGTCTGCGGGCCCGGACTCTCCGGCCTGCCGTCCCGGCGACAGGCCGGACTGCGGACGGCTCACGAGCGGGGAGGCACCCTCCCTCGCTGCCGGCTTCTGGCGGCTGGCGCCCAGGCCGGACGTGCCGTGGGCCGGAGCCACGCTCAGCACTGTCAAACCGGCCAGGAACATGGCGGCTGCGGCAGCTGTGCCGCGATTGCGTATGGGCATGTCGTCCTTCCGAGGCGGTGCCGGTTGCTACGCGTCGGCTCCGCTCGACTCGTCACACAGGATGAGGGTCGTTAGACGCCATACTGCGAAGTCGATTCGTGCCCCGCACCGCAGCAGGGCCCAGTCGGGTCGTGCACGCGCCCGCCGAGGTGCGCGGCCGGTGAGCGGCCGTTCCGTGCCGGGGAGGGGCCTGGGTCGAGAAGCACCGATGCCCGCCTCGAAACACGGGGATCGGGACGAGACCGGGATGCGCTGCGGGGCGTTCGCGACCCACTGGCCGATGGCGGCGTCCGAGCGCGCACCGGCGACCCGGCAACCGCCGCCGAGGCGGCGACGAGGAGCACCGCCGCGAACGGGTGACGCCCCCTCCACCCCTGCGAGAAGACGTACACGGCCGCGTTCCCGGTCCGTCCCTGGACCTGGGTGGGCTCCGGACTGCTGCGCCGCGTCGGCCTGCCCGCCCGGGTGTCGACCGCCTACTCCGCCCAGGCAGTCCCGGAAGGCGTGCCACTCCCGGCCGAAGTAGCGCCCGGGCCTGAGCAGCGCCTCGGTGATCGCGCAGTGCAGGCCGGGTACGTCCGTGACGAACCGGCCATCTCACCGCCCGGTACGGTCCGGCTCTCAATGATCGTGCGCTCTCCCGGCTCCTGGCCGCGTCCACCCTGGTGACGCTCTCACTCGGCGCGCAGTTCCTCCGCCCTGGCCAGCACCACTCGCTCACGCCGCTCCGGTACCCCCAGCACCGACGGCATCCGCCACCTCCGACCACGCCCCGCACCAACACGACGGCCCGAGCGTGCCTACCGAGCGACGGCCACGCACCTCACCTGCGAAAACGTGACCCTGCCTGCGGTTCGGTAATCGCTTCTGACACCTCGTCTCGTCGGCGGTGCGGACGCCGTGGGGCGGCCGGCGGCCCGTAGCGGAATCGGCGGACGTGCCGCGGGTGGTGGGGGGGGGGGGGGGGGGGGCCCCCCCCCCCCCCCCGGGGGGGGCGGAGTTGGAGGGGGGGGTAGTGTTTGTGTAGTTTCAGCCCCCCCCATAAATGTAGGCGGCGCGGAGGTG
>NZ_JBHXEG010000114.1:0-1991 GCF_042724935.1 Kitasatospora sp. NPDC127060 | reverse complement strand
GCTGGGGGGGGGGGGGGGGGCGGGGGGGGGGGGGGGGGGCCCCTTTGGGGGGGGGGGGGGGGGGGGGGGGGGGGGGGGGGGGGGCGGGGCCCCCCCCCCCCCCCACCACAGTGTCGGGTCAGAAGTGCGAGGGTACGTACGTGTAGCAGTAGTTCCTGCCCCCGTAGTACTGGTCGCCGTCGAGGAGGAGGTCGCCGCCGGTGTCCTTGCCGACGATGCCGTCCTGCTTCCTTCCGTCGATGCCCTGGTACCACTGGACCCAGCTCCGGGTGTCGGGCCCCCACAGACCGTCCTCCGTGAGCGGCCGCTTCTTGCCGTGAGCGGCAGCCACATCGTTGACCAGGTGCTGCACGCACCACACGCCGTGGGTGTTGTTGCCGTAGCCGTTCCCGATGTATCCCGCGCTCGGGGACGCCTGCGCCGGCCCGGCGCCCACCCCCGCGGCCAGCAACCCCGTGACCACCAGCGCGGCCGCTCGCTTGCCGATACGGTCGAGTCCCATGAGAGTTCCTCCATCGCAGTGTTCGGACAGATGCCTCAGTGGTGACGAGTGGACGCCACCCCTGCTCGCTGCCGGCCTTCGCCTACGGTGCTTGTCCTGACCACCCGTGTCCTGGCGTCGTCGGCGTTGCCATACTCGTGACAGGCATCCGCGAACGGCCATCTGTTCGGCCTGGGCCGAACGACGGGGCCGATCCACGTCACCGGGAAAGGACCGGCATGCTGCGATTACACTTCTCCGCCGACGATCTCCTCCGGGTCACCTTCGTTCCCGCTCCCGCGCCGATGATGGAACTCTCGTTGGCGGTAGCACAGTTGCAGCAACCGCCGCACCCGTCCGACGCGGGGCGGTGGCAGAAGGCGACACGTCGGGCCTTCCCCGCGGCAGGGCGGCCCCTGCTGGATCTGGTGCCCCCCTCCGGCAAAGGACCGATGTTCCTCGACCCGGTCAGCTGCGACTTCGACTCCGGGCTCGACCTGGTCCTGCACACACCGGCCGCCACGATCCGAACCGACCTGAACCCCGTGTGTCCCGCGTCCCGCCCGGTGACGCCCTTCACCCGCGCCCTGGTCCGCCGCGACAGTGAGGGTCTGCACCTGCTGGAGAACGCCCTGCGCACGACCTGGACGGCCCTTCTCGCCCACCAGTGGCCGCGGATCGAGGCCGCCCACGACGCGGAACTCGCCTGGCGCACCCGCATCCTGGCCCAGCAGGGCCTGCGCGCCACCCTCGCCGGGCTCGTACCCGGCGGCCGTTGGGAGAGCAATACGACTCTGGTGTACGACCGCGTGGGCGACCTCGACGTCCTGCTGGCCGGCCACGGATTGCGCCTGCTGCCATCGGCTCTTTGGAGGGGCCGTCCGGTGATCGCCCACCACGCCGACGCGCCCAGCGTTCTGATCTATCCGATGACAGCGGCGCCCCTGCCGGTCACCGAGGAGGACCAGCCCGACGACCCGCTGGGGACGCTGCTCGGCAGCACGCGCTCCGCTGTCCTGCAACTGCTGACCGCTCACCGGACCACCACGGAGATCGCCCGCGCCCTCGACATCAGCAAGGCCTCCGCTTCCGAACACGCCAGAGCACTGCGGCACGCACGGCTGATCACCTCCCGAAGGGCCGGCAAGGCGGTGTTCCATGCCTGCAGCAGTCTGGGGCTGCAGCTGCTCACCTCCGCCGACCCCCCACCTGCACCATCACGCGGCGCGGGGTCCGACATCCGGCCGCCGCGCAGGATTCCCTGACACTGCAACGGCGCTCGCCACCAAGCCGGTTGGCATCGTCCGCCCGCTGGGCCGAGTGGGCGCCGGGCATGTTCCAGAGTCGCCGCACCGTGATGTTTCTTGGGTGGTTCGATCACCGGCTGTCGGTGTCTGGCCGGTGACGACGACGCGGCCTGGCGCACCTTGGATCCGGGGGCGTGCCATCCCCTGTGGAGGGGTTCGAGGTTGGTTGCGCCCGTTTGCTTGTCCCTGGTGCCTTGTTCGCC
>NZ_JBHXEG010000113.1:0-23946 GCF_042724935.1 Kitasatospora sp. NPDC127060 | reverse complement strand
GGCACCCGGCCCCGTGGGGTGCGGCCGGGCTCGCGCCCCGGCCGGCCCGGCTAGTAGAGGACGTGCGGGTAGTAGACCCGGGCGTCGAAGTTGCCGTTGCCCTGCAGGGCGCCGACGTTCCCGCCGTTGCCGGCCACGGCGAGGCCGTTGTTCTGGTTGCTCGCGCCCGAACCGGTCGCGGTCTGCTGGGTGTTGACCACGTTGCCGTGCACGGTGCCGATGATGTTGCCGGAACCGACGTTGTTCACCACGCTGCTGTTGGAGTGGTCGATCGCGCCGGCGATGTCGTCGGCGTGCGCGGTGGCGGCACCGACGCCGACGAGGAGGAAGGCCCCGAGGGCGGTGACGGCGGCGGCTGCGCGGATACGGGACACGCTGGTCTCCCTGAGCTGGAAGTGCGAATGTGGCGCGATCCGGAGTGGCCGCTCCGTAGCGCCGTTGCCTGACGTCGCACGATCAGCATTCACCAGTGACGTGGACGAACTCCACCAAACGGGTGGCAATTCCCTCGATGGTGGGGGAGTGGTCCATTCCAAGTTGACGATAATCCGTCATTTCACCGGCGAAAACCGGGGTGATGACAGCTACTTGGAAAGAAATGGTCGACAGATAGTCGCACTGGCACACTGGGTGCCCATGTCTGAAGGTGCCCCAACCGAACCCACCCCCGCCGACGACCTGCGCACCACCGAGGTCGACCTCGGCGGCCTGGTGAACGTCCTCGCCACCCACCTCTACTCCACCCCGCTGGTCGCCCTGCGCGAACTCGTCCAGAACGCCCACGACTCGCACACCCGCCGGCTCCTGGAGGACCCGGACGGTGACCACCATCCGCTGATCCGGGTGCGCGCCGACGCCGCCCGGCGGACCGTCGCCATCGAGGACACCGGCGCCGGCCTCACCGAGCCGGAGATCCACTCCTACCTCGCCACCGTCGGCACCGGCTACACCCGGATGCTGCGCGAACTGACCGGCAACCAGGAGCTGATCGGCGCCTTCGGCCTGGGCTTCCTCTCCGCCTTCTCGGTCGCCGACGAGGTGACCGTCACCACCACCTCGCACCGCGAGCCGAAGCGGGGCCACCGCTACCGCAGCCGCGGCGGCGAGCACTACCAGGTCGAACCGGTTCCCGCCCGGCCGCAGCCCGGCACCGTGGTCGAACTGGCGCTCAAGGCCGAGCACGCTCACCTCGCCGACGAACAGGCGCTGCGCGAAGTCCTCGGCCGCTACTGCGTGTTGCTGCCCATCCCGGTCTACGTCGGCGAGGACGAACGCCCCGTCAACTCCGTCCCGGTGCCCTGGCGCGAGCAGCCGTCGGGCGACCCGTACGCCGCCCGGATGGCCTTCGCCGCCGCCTTCGGCCGCCGCTTCGAACCGCTCACCGCCTTCCCGGTACTGCCCGTCCAGGCGGAAGGGGCCGGGGAACGGGAAGGAACCACGGCAGGCGCCACCGACGCGGTCGGCCTGCTCTGGGTCCAGGACGGCGGCACCTACGGCAGCAGCGACAACCGCGACCTCGCCGTCTACCTGCGCGGCATGCTGCTCGCCGAGGACGCCCGCGACCTGCTGCCCAGCTGGGCCGGATTCATCGGCGGAGTTATCGAGTCCAGCCGGCTCACCCCCACCGCCAGCCGCGAGGACCTCCAGCGCGACGAGCACTACCGCGCACTGCAACGGGCCCTCGCCGACGCCGTGGTGGACGGCCTGTACGAGACGGCCCGGCTGCGGCCCGCCGCCTGGCGCCGCATCCTCACCCGGCACGGCCAGGACCTGCTCGGTGCCGCGCTCTGCGACGAGCGGCTGTTCACCCTGCTCGCCGACGACGTCCCGGTGCCCACCTCGCAGGGCGACCTCACCGCGGGCGGCCTGCGGGCGGCCGGCGGGGGAGCGGTGCACGTCGCGCTCGGCAGCGGCGGCGGCTTCGAGGAGATGCTGTACCGGGCGATGCGGGTCCCGATCGCCCGCGGCGACCGCTACGCGGTGCTGCCGTTCCTGCGCCGCTACGCCCAGCTGCGCGGCTGCCGGGTGGTCGAGCTGGGCAGCGAGCAGGGCAACCGTGACCTGTTCCGCGACCCGGAGCTCCCGCTGCCGCCCGAGGAGGCGGCCTGGCTGTCCGGCGCCCTCGCCGACCCGGGCGAGCAGCTCGTCCCGGCCCGCTTCGACCCGCCCGGCCTGCCGCTGGTCCTGGTGCCGGACCGCGAGGCCGAGCTGAAGGCCCGGATCGAGGACGACCGGGCCGACGCCCGGATACCGTCCGCCGCGCTCCGGCTGGCCCGGGCGTTCACCGCCCGCACCGACGGCGAGGTCAGGGCCCGGCTCTACCTCAATCTGGACTGCCCGGCCGTCCGGGACCTGCTCGCCGCCTACCGCACCGGGCACACCGGCAGCGCCACCGCGGCCGGGCTGCTCCGTTCGCTCAAGGTGATCATGGCGGCGGCCTCCGCCGGCTCCGCCGAGGGGGACCTCGGCGCCGCGCTGGTCGGCATCGGCACCGCCGTCTCCGCCCTGACCGCGGCAGTCCCGGCCGGCCTGCCGGACGTCCCGGACAGCCCCGGTGCCCTGCCGGACGTCCCGGACAGCCCAGGCGCCCTGCGGGACGACGCATGACGGGCGGACCGGCCGACGACAGCAGACCGATCAGCACGACGCAGGGGGAACGGACATGACCACCGACATCTGGGCCTGGGTGCGCGACACCCACCAGCAGCTGCGCGAGGCCGGCCACGAGCGGCTGGCCGACGCCGTCTACGAGCTGCCCGAGCACGCCACCGAGGGCCGCAACGAGCAGCTCGACGCGGTCTACCCGGAGGCGCTCGCCGCCGCCCGGGCCCTCGGCCTGCCCTGGGTCGAGGTCTACCTGCGGCACTGGCGGATGCAGAACCTGCTGAACGAGCGCCAGCAGGGCGAGTCGGTGCTGCCCGAGGCGGTCGACCTGCTGGAGTTCGCCCACCGGGAGGAGACCGTCGGCTGCCCGCAGTCGGTCTGCGTGGTGCAGGACTTCGCGATCTGCCACGCCCGGGTCGACGGCCCCGGGTACGTGGCGGAGCGCCTGGAGGTGGTCGGCGAGACGCTGGACCGGATCGAGCCCGGCCGGGCCTGTTACGACTGCCTCTCCCGCGAGTACTCCGACGCCCTGGAGGACGACGGTCGGGCCGCCGACGCGCTCGCCCACCTGGACTCCGCCGCCGCCCGGATGCAGGCCGCGGGACAGCCGGTCTCGCTGCGCTTCCACCGGGCCCGGGCCGGCACCTTGCACCTGCTGGGCCGGCACGAGGAGGTGCTCGCCCTGCTGGACAGCACCGATCAGGCCGCCCGGGCCGGGCGCGAGGAGA
Source organism: Kitasatospora sp. NPDC127060 (assembly GCF_042724935.1). NCBI lineage: Bacteria > Bacillati > Actinomycetota > Actinomycetes > Kitasatosporales > Streptomycetaceae > Kitasatospora > Kitasatospora sp. NPDC127060. Next base: position 20,614 of record NZ_JBHXEG010000113.1, on the reverse strand, counting down.
TCGACGAGAGCGACCGGCGCTGGGGTGCCCTGCTGCGGGCCCGCGCGCTCGCCTCGCTCGGGCGGACGGCCGAGGCGCTCGCCGTGCTGCCCGAGCGGGCCGAGGCCGAGCGGCACGCCGGCCTGCGCGAGACCTGGACGCGCACGGTCGAGCTGCTGGTCGGGGCCGGCGCCTGGGAGAACGACGCCGAGCTGGGCGCCGCGCTCGCCCGCTGGGTCGGCTACCTGGACGGCACCGGCTCGCACCGCCCGTGCGTGGACCTGTTGCTGGCGGCCGGTCGGCTGGCCGTCGCCCGCGGCGCCCGCACGGTGGCGCTCACCCTCGCGGCCACCGGGGAGCGCAAGCTCACCCGGTTGCGCCGTACCGAGGGCGTGGCCGAGGAGGTCGCCGCCCTGCGCGCGGCCGCCGAGGCGCTCCCGGTGCCCGGGCTGCCGGTGGAGCCCGGCGAACTGGCGGCGTACCTGGCCGAGGCCGGAGTGCCCTTCGAGGCGGGCGCCGACCTGCTCTCCGTCGCCCTGGACCGGTACCGGGGTGAGCCGGCCGGCGCCACCGCGCTGGTCGTGCTGCTCGCCGACGTGCTCGGCCGGCTAGGCCACGCCCGGGCCGCCGCCGACCTGCTGTGGCAGCGGCTGGACGCCGACCCGGGCGGCGAGGAACTGGTCGGCACGCTCGGCCAGGCCCTGATCGAGGCCGGTGACGACGAGGGGGTGCGCCGCCTCGCCGACCGGCTGGCCGCGACCAGCCCGTCCGACGCCCACTGGATACGCGCCCGCTGGGCCGCCGCCGAGGGCCGCTGGGCCGAGGTGCTGGAGCAGTGCGGGGCGATCCTGGCGCTGGAGGCGAGCCGGATCAACACCCGCCGACTGGCCGCGGCCGCCGCCACCGAACTGGGCGACCACGCCACCGCGCAGCGCCTCTACCAGGAGCTGCTGGAGCACGCCCTGCCCGCCGAGGAGGCGGGGGAGGAGCAGGCCCACCGGACGGTCCAGGAGGCCGACCTCTGGCACCTGATCACCGCGGCCAGCGCCAACCGGGACTGGGCCGTGGTCCGCTCCACCGGCGCCCGGATCGGCATCGAGTTCGACGAGCCCGAGGGCCCGGTGGACGAGGAGTGGCAGCTGGTCACCGTCCGCGCCACCCGCACCAACGGCACGACGGTCGACCTCCCCGCCGTCCGGACCGGCCCGGCCACCGCCCGGATCCTGCCGGTGCTGGGTGAGGACCTGACGCTCAACCACGGCGACACGGTGGTCTTCGCCCCGGCCCTGCTGGAGCGCCCGCCGGCCGACGACGCCCCCGAGCCGGAGCGGGCCGGCTGGCGCCCGGTCTTCGCCCAGTTGACCCTGCTCGACCCGGCCGGCTTCACCACCTACTGGATCGACGGCGCCTGGCCCGGTGACGAGGCCTGGGCCGGGTTCCGGGACGGACTGCGCTCGGCCGGCTTCGCGGTCTGGGCGTACAGCGGGGAGCAGTACCGGATCACCGACCCGGCACGGGACGGCGAGGGGCTGCCCGGCATCTACGCCGCCCTCGGCGTCCCGCCGACCGCCACCGCCGGGGACGCCGACGCGCTGCTGCACCGGCTCACCGCCGACTGGGCGCACCCGCTCGCCTGGCTTGACCTGGCCGAGGCGGCGGGCGCGGACCTCGACCGGCACACCGGGATCGTCCGGCGCTACGGCCTCTGAGCCGCCCGGTTCCGCCTGACCCCGCCCGGCCCGCGCTGACCAGCACGGGCCGGGCCGGGCCGGGCAGGGGAACCATCCCGAACCCAGGCGAGTCTTTGTCATTGCTTTACCATGGCATTGCTAAGACTCGACCTCCAGGAGTGCCAGCACCGTGACCGTGACCAGCCTCGCCCTCGGCCCGTCCTGGCTCGATCCGACCACCCTGATCTCGACCTTCGGCCTGATCGGCATCCTGGCCGTCGTCTTCGCCGAATCCGGTCTCCTGATCGGTTTCTTCCTGCCCGGCGACTCGCTGCTGTTCACCACCGGCCTGCTGGTGGCCGGCGGCACCTACCTGCACCAGCCGCTCTGGTCGGTCTGCGCGCTGATCGTGCTGGCCGCGATCGCCGGGGACCAGGTCGGCTACCTCTTCGGCCGCAAGGTCGGACCGGGCCTGTTCCGCCGCCCCGACTCCAGGGTCTTCAAGCAGGAGAACGTCGAGAAGGCCGCCGCCTTCTTCGACCGGCACGGCCCCAAGGCGATCGTGCTGGCCCGCTTCGTGCCGATCGTGCGCACCTTCACCCCGATCGTCGCCGGGGTGAGCAGGATGAACTACCGCAGCTTCGTGCTGTTCAACGTGGTCGGCGGGGTGCTGTGGGGCGGCGGGGTCACCGTGCTCGGCTACTTCCTCGGGCAGATCCCCTTCGTCCGGGACAACATCGAGGCCATCCTGGTCGGCATCGTGCTGGTCTCGGTGGTCCCGGTGGCGGTCGAACTGCTCCGGGCCCGCCGTTCCGGCGCGGCCGCCGCCGACCGCCGCCCAGCCGGGTAGGCGCCCGGCGTCGCCGCCGTGGGACGTCCCGTACATGTGCGTCGAGCTGTTCGATCAGGCAAGGTGTACCCGAGATCGAACGGTGGCCGGCGGCCACCAGGGGCGGCAAGGAGCGGAAGTGCCTAAGCGGGGCCGACCGGGTGCGGGCAAGCGGGCGAGGGGAGGCCGGGCGGTCCGCCAGGTGCGGCAGACACCGCCGGAGCCGGTGCACCCCGCCGAGGCGCCGCCCACCGAGGGCCTGCTCGGCCACCCCGCGCCGGTCGTCGAGCCCGTCACCGTGGTGCCGCTCGTCCCGCCCGCCCCGGAGACCAAGGGCCTGCTGTCCCCCGAGCCGGCGCCCGAGTCGGAAGCGCGGCCGGAGCCGCACCCCGAGCTGACCATCGACCTGCGCCCCCGGGACGCGAAGCCCGAGCACCCGGCCCCCGACCGCCCGGTGGTCACTGACCGCCCGACGGCTACCGACCGCCCGACGGCCGCCGACCGTCCGGCGGGGACCGGTCGCCCGGCCCGCCGCCGCTCGGTCGCCGAGGACACCCTCACCCCCGAGGAGTGGCGCGCGGCCGGCTACACCCCGCCCACCGGCATCCCGATCCCCGAACTGACCGCCGGCGCCCCCGGCGAGGCGCCCTGGCCGGACCGGATGCGCACCCTGCTGCGCACCCCGATGTCCGAGCGCCCCGCCTTCGAGCGGACCGCCCGGGAGATGCACCCCTCCGCGGCCATCACCCGCAACGTCCCGCGCATCCTCGACCTGACGCTGCGCATCGGCGAGCTGCTGCTGGCCAGCGGCGAGGCCGCCGAGGACGTCGAGGCGGCGATGCTCGGCATCGCGCACGCCTACCGGCTGGACCACTGCGAGCCCCAGGTGACCTTCACCCTGATCGGCATCTCGCACCAGCCCTCGCTGGTCGAGCCGCCGGTCACCGCCGACCGCGTGGTGCGTCGCCGCACCTCCGACTACACCCGGCTGAACGCGGTCTACGGGCTGGTGGCGGACATCACCGCGGAGAAGGTGACGGTCAACGACGCCTACCGCCGGCTCGCCGCGATCCGCCGCAACCGGCACCCGTACCCGTCCTGGCTGCTCGCCCTGACCACCGGTCTGCTGGCCGGCGCGGCGACCTTCCTGGTCGGCGGCCGGGTCGACGACAAGGCCTGGCTGGTATTCGCCAGCGCCTTCGTCGCGGCCGTCCTCGGCGACCGGCTGGCCTCCGCGCTGGCCAAGCGCCGGCTGCCGGAGTTCTACCAGTTCGTGGCGGCGGCGATGCCGGCCGCCGCGTCCGGGATCATCCTGTCCTTCAACGACTGGGGCCTGCGCGGCTCGGTGGTGATCACCGGTGGCCTGTTCGCCCTGCTGCCCGGCCGGGCGCTGGTCGCCGCCGTCCAGGACGGTCTGACCGGCTTCTACATCACCGCCGCGGCCCGGCTGCTGGAAGTGATCTACCTGGTGGCGGGCATCGTGATCGGCGTGATCATGATCCTCTACCTGGGCGTCGGCTTCGAGGCGAAGCTCAAGCCGGACGAGAGCCTGGCGGGCATCAGCTACCCGCCGGTCCAGATGACCGCCGCGATGGTGCTCACCCTGTCCTTCGCGATGCTGCTGCAGACCGACCGCCGCACCCTGGCACTGGTCACCGTCAACAGCGGCATCGGCTGGGCCAGCTACGGCGCGCTGGTGTACAACGCGCACGTCAACCCGATCGCCGCGACCGGGGTGGCGGCCGGACTGGTCGGCCTGTTCGGCCAGCTGATGGCGCGCTACCGCAACGACTCGGCGCTGCCGTACGTGACCGCCGCGATCGGCCCGCTGATGCCCGGTTCGGCGCTCTACCTCGGGATGCTCGCCTTCGCCCAGGGGCACTCCAGCACCGGCCTGGTGTCGGTCTTCCGGGCGGCGGCGATCGCGATGGCGCTGGCGATCGGGGTGAACCTCGGTGGCGAGATCGCCCGGCTGTTCCTGAAGCTGCCGGTCGGCGCCGAGCTCCCCTCGCTCTACCCGGCGGTGCCGCGCCGGGCGGCCAAGCGCACCCGTGGGTTCTGACCGCGCGTCGGGACCGGTGGCGGAGGCCGCGGCGGGCGGGGCGCGGGCTTCCGAGTCGGCGGGCCGTCGGGCTCCGGGCCATGTCGTGGCAGGCAGGACGCAGGACCAGGAACGAAGGTAAGACCCATGACGACACTGCTGGACAGCTACCGCGAGCACATCGTCAACACGCAAAAGCAACCGCTGTTCCTGCTACTGGTCGGCTTCATCACCGCCTTCGTCTTCATCCGGTTCAGCGTGCGGATGATCCGCGCCGAGGTGCGCTGGTGGCCCGGCAACGTCACCCCCGGCGGGCTGCACATCCACCACATGGTGTTCGGCCTGGGCTTCCTGCTGGTCGGCGGCATCGGGGTGTTCGCCACCTACGGCGGGACCCCGTGGATCGACTGGTTCGGGCTGGTCTTCGGCATCGGCTGCGGACTGGTGCTGGACGAGTTCGCGCTGATCCTGCACCTGGACGACGTCTACTGGAGCGAACAGGGCCGCAAGTCGGTGGACGCGGTGATCTTCGGCATCCTGTTCACCGCGCTGCTGCTGATCGGGTACGTGCCGCTCGGCGTGGTGCCCGGCGAGGACACCCGATGGGGCCTGATCACCGTGATCTCGGTGAACGCGCTGGCCTCGGTGATCACCCTGCTCAAGGGCAAGGTGTGGACCGGCCTGCTCGGGATCATGGTCCCCGGCCTGTCCTGGATCGGCGCGATCCGGCTGGGCCGCCCCAACAGCCCGTGGGCGCGCTGGCGCTACGCCAAGCGCCCCCGCCGCCGAGCGCGTGCGCTCCGGCGCGAACGCCTGCTGCACCGGCGCGCCGACCGTGCGCGTACCTGGCTCTTCGACCTGATCGCCGGCGCGCCCGACAAGGTGCCCGCCAACCACCCGACCGCCCACCGGGTCGCCGAGCGGATGTCCGCCCGGGCCACCGCCCACCTCGACGCCCATGCCGCCCGGGCGCTGGCCCGCCGCCGGGCGCGCCTGGCCGACCGCCGCTCGGCGGCCGCCGCCGGGGCGGTGGCGCACCCGTCCACGCCGCACCCCCAGCCCGCCGAGGGGGCCTCCGACGGCGTCCCGGTCCGCGCGGCCGGGGCGCAGCGGCGCCGCCGTACGGTCCACGCCGGGCGCAGCCGGACGTACGCGGTCGGCCCGACCGGGCTGGAGCGCCGGCCCGGGCGACACCCCCACCTGCGGACGAAGACCCGCCGGATCCGCCGGTAGTTCGTATACCCTGTGCGCCCGACCGGAGTTGACTCCCGATCGGATCATCGGATGGTCACCCGGCCGGCGGAGCGCGTTCGAGGTGTGAAAAGCCGCGGAGTTGAGAACATGATCGGCGAGTGACCGTTCTGTCACGTGATGGGATGATTCGTCGGATCCTCGCCGCCTCGACCGCAGCCCCGGAGGCCGCGCGCCGCCCGGCCTCCGCCGCCGTCCCTCCGAACCCGTGAGAAGGGATGTCTCGTGGCGCGCAGGATCCTGCCGACCCTCCTGTTGTCCCTCACCGCCCTGCTCGGGCTGCTCCCCGCCGCCCAGGCCGCCCCGGCCGCCGGCGAACCGCCCGCCGCCGGCCCCCCGGCCGGCCAGGACCCGTACCCCTCCTCCGAGGAGATCGACCGCTCCCGTGCCGAGGCCGACGGCAAAGCCGCCTCGGTCACCGCCCTGGAGGCCGCGCTCACCGTCGCGCGGGCCGAACTCGACCGGGCCGGACGCAGCGCCGAACAGGCCGTCGAGGCCTACAACGGCGCCCAGCTCGCCCTCACCCGGGCCCGCGCCGAGGAGACCGCCGCCAACCGGCGTGCGGCCGCCGCCGAGGCCGAGCGCACCGAGGCGGCCGAGGACGCGGCCCGGCTCGCCGCCGAAACGTACCGTCAGGGCGCCGGCGCCGAACTGTCCGCGCTCAACGCCCTGCTCGGCGCCCACGGCCCGCGCGAGGCGGGCGACCGCGCCGCCGTGGTCGGCGTGGTCAGCGAGCGCACCCGGCAGATCCTGGACGCCGCCACCTCCACGGCCGCCGCCGCCCGCAGCGCCTCCACCGCCGCCCGCGCCGCCACCGGGGCCGCCGAGAAGGCCGCGGCCGAGGTCGGCGCGGCCAGGACCAGGGCGCAGCAGCGGCTCGCCGCCCAGCAGGGCGAGGTGGCAGCCGCCGGCAGCCGCCGGGAACGGCTGCTCGCCGAACTCGCCGCCGCCCGGAACACCACCGTCGAGCTGGAGCGCAAGCGCCGCGAGGCGCTGGAGGCGATCGCCGCCCGCGAGGCGGAGGCGGCCGCCCGGGCCGCCGCCGAACAGGCCGCCCGCGAAGCCGAGGCCGCGGCCGCCGCCGCTGCCGCCAAGGCCCAGGCGGCACCGCCCGCCACCCGCCCGTGGTCGGCCGAGGGCGCGGCCGCCGCCATCGCCTTCGCCCGGTCCAAGATCGGCCTGCCCTACATCTGGGGCGGCGAGGGCCCGGAGGGCTACGACTGCTCCGGGCTGACCATGATGGCCTGGCGCGAGGGCGGCAAGCAGCTCAACCACTTCGCCGCCGACCAGTACGCCCAGTCCACCCCCGTCACCTACCGCCAGCTCCGCCCGGGGGACCTGGTCTTCTGGACCGACACCGGCCGCTCCGCCGACATCCACCACGTCGGCCTCTACATCGGCGACGACCAGATGATCGAGGCCCCGCGCGTCGGCATGCCGGTCAAACAGGCCAGCCTCTGGATCATGGGCACCCCGGACTACTACGCCCGGCCCTGAGCCCCGGTCAGTTCGGCGAACGGGCGAGCGGAACCACGCCGGCCGCGGCCTCCGCCGGCTCCGGTCGAGGGTGACCGAGGCGTCGGCGTGGAGCCGGGTCAGGGCCAGGTGCTCGGCGGCGAGGGTGTCGGGTGGCCGAGTTGCTCGGCGACGGCCCGGGCGGTGGACTGCAGGACGCGCTCGCCGGGCAGCCGGTCGGATCCGCAGGCCGCGGGCCCTGGCCCGGTCGGCGTCCCGCCTGCTCAGCCCGCCCGGCCGGACCGCGCCGTACCGCGCGGACAGCAGTCCGGAGCGCGGCAGTGTCGGGACCGGCAACCGGTGCCCGGGGCCTCCGGCCGTCCCGCGCGGGCCCCGGCTCGATGTCCGAGGCCCGCGCTAGCGTGGCCGCTCCGACCACTCCTGAGGAGGCGTCATGCGCTTGCGGAACGTCGAAGCCGGCGATCTCGACCTGTACGTCCGGATGCGGTGCGACGAGGGGATGATGGCCGAGCTGGGCGGCCCGCTGCCCCGGGAGAAGGTGGCGGCACGGCTGCGCACGGACGCCGGGCTGGCGGCGGCGGACACCGCCTGGATCAAGGTGATCGTGCTGGACGACGGCGCCGGGGGCGGCGAGGTGGCGGCCGGGGTGGTCAACCTCTGGCAGGACGAGGAGGACGGCGCCACCGTCTCCGAGATCGGCTGGATGGTGCTGCCCGGGTTCCAGGGCCGTGGCCTGGCCAAGGCGGCGGTGCGCCGGGTGCTGGACGCCGCGGCGGCGGACGGCCGGTGGGGCGCGGTGCACGCCAACCCGGGGGTGACCAACGGCCCGTCCAACGGGATCTGCCGCTCGCTCGGCTTCCGGCTGCTCGGCGAGCGGGACGTCGACTTCGCGGACCGCGTCCTGCGCACCAACCACTGGGTGGTGACTCCGGGCGAGCACACCCGGGGAGCGGGCACGGATCAATCGGGCACGGATTAATTGGGATGCCGACCCGGCACCACCGCCCGTACGGTGGGCCGATGGGCAACAAGACCGATCACACGGCCGTGGAGACCGTCAGCGGACTCCAGGTCCGGGCCGTTTCCGTGGACGAGGTGGAGGAGTGGAACCGGGCGCTCAACTTCGGCTTCCTGCGTCCGCACGCGGGCATCGCGCCCGACCTGCGCCGCAGGCAGTGGGAGCCGGGCCGGATGCTGGCCGGCTTCGACGGGGACCGCCAGATCGCCACCTACCGCAGCTTCGACACCGAACTGACCGTCCCGGGCGGGGCCGTCGTCCAGGCCGATGCGATCACCAACGTCACGGTCAGCGCCACCCACCGCCGCCGGGGCCTGCTCAGCGCGATGATGCGGCGCGACCTCGCCTCGGCCGCCGAGCGAGGCTGCGCGGTCGCCGTCCTGGTCGCCGCCGAGTACAACATCTACGGCCGGTTCGGCTTCGGCCCGGCCACCTGGGGCTGCGGCTGGAAGATCGACCTGAGCCGCACGAGCGGGTTGCGCGAGGGCCTGCCGGGCGTGCCCGGCGGCCGGATCGACTTCGTGACGCCGGCGGAGCAGCGCGAGCTCGGCGCCGCGCTGTACGAGCGCTGGCGGCGCACCCAGCCGGGCGCGATCGTCCGCGGCGAGATCTGGTGGGAGCGCAACACCCATGTGATCCAGGTGCCCGGCGACGACTTCAAGGAGCCGTTCACCGCCGTCCACCGGGACGCCGACGGCGAGGTCACCGGCCTGGTGATCTACCGGGTCGACAACAACTGGGACGGCGCCTACCCCGACGCCACCCTCACCGTCGACGAGTTCATCGCCCTCGACCTGCCCACCGCCGTCGAGCTGTGGCGCCTGGTGCTCAGCGTCGACTGGGTGCGCAAGGTCAGGGTCAAGGGCCTCGCCCCGGACGACCCGCTGCCGCTGCTGCTCCAGGACCCGCGCGCGGCCGTTCCGCGCGAGGACAACGGCGACCTCATGTGGCTGCGGCTGCTGGACGTCGAGGCCGCCTTCGGCGCCCGGTCGTACGGCGCGCCCGGCCGGGTGGTGCTGGAGGTCGAGGACCGGCTCGGCTACGCCTCCGGCCGCTTCGCGATCGAGGTCGCCGAGGACGGCACCGGCGGCTGCGTCCGGACCACCGACGACGCCGACCTCGCCCTCGGCGCCTGCGAGTTGGGCTCGCTCTACCTGGGCGCCGAGACGGTCCCGAGGCTGGCCGCGGCCGGACTGCTCGCCGAACTGCGGCCCGGTGCGGCGGCCGCCGCCGACCTGCTGCTGCGCACCCCGCTGCGGGCCTGGACGCCGACCGAGTTCTGAGCCGTCCGGAAGCACGGCGGCGGCCGGCCCGCGAACCCGCGGGAGAGCCGCCGCCGTACCTCGACTCCGCCGAGCCCTACTTGACGGCCGTCTTCCCGATCGTCGGCAGGATGAAGTCCTGGATCAGCCCCTTGGCGTCCCGCACGATCGGCCGGAACACCCGGTAGCGCGAGAGGTTGATCACCCGGGCGGCCATCGGCGTCGACCGCCGGACAAACTCCCTGGTCCGCTCGGTCTCCTCGGTCCGGTCGAAGACCCAGTAGAGCACCACGACCATCAGGTGCAGCCAGAGCACGTCCGGCAGCAACTCGACCAGTTCGGCGTCCAGCTTCGGCGCCAGCTCCGACCCCTGGAGGACGTCGCGGAACAGTTCGACGGCCGTCGCCCGGGCCGGGTGGGACTCGTTGGAGAACGGGCTCAGCGAGCTGGTCGGGTCCGCCGCGGTGCGGAAGAACTGCGCGGCGAACTCGTGGTACGGCGCGGCGGTGTCGAGCCAGGAGGTCAGCGCGATCTCCAGTCGCTCGCCGAAGTCCCGGGTGCCGGCCATCCGGATCCGGGCCTCGGCCGCGTGGTCGTGGGTCATCCCGTCGTAGAACCCCTGGATCAGGAATTCCTTCGCCGAGAAGTAGTAGTAGGCGTTGCCGACCGACACGCCCGCCTCGGTGGCGATGGCGCGCATCGTGGTCTTCTCGTAGCCCCGCTCCTGGAACAGCCGCATGGCCGTCTCCAGGATCAGCGCCCGGGTCGCCTCGCTCTTGTCGGTCTTGGGCTGGGCCCGACCGCCGGGCATAGGCCCGCCGTCCGGGCCGGGTGCGGCCGGGGCGCCGGCCGCACCCTTCTCGTCGTCCGTTCGGTTCGTCGCTGCCAGGTCGTCCACGGGTACGAGCCTAGCCGGAGACGAGGTTCCACCCGGTGTCGGTGCTGTCGGTGCTCGCGGCACCGGATGCCCCCTCCGCATCCGGTGCCGCGCACACCGCCCCCATGATTTCGAACGCGTTCAAAAGCTGGGTGGAACTGTAGACGTATCGATTGAACATGTTCAACTCCATCTCTGTGGGAGGCTCGTCACATGACCGGTTCAGGACGGATCACCATTCGGCACGGCGGAGCGCAGGACGCCGTACGCGTCGCGGAGCTGCACACCGAGAGCTGGTGCACCAGTTACCGAGGGATCGTCCCCGACGAAGCGATCGGGGACGGGCTGGCCGCCCAGCGGCGCGAGCTGTGGGAGCTGCGCCTGACGGTCGACTACGGGACGCCGGAGAACACGCCCGTGTTGCTGATCGCCGAACGGGCCGGCGAGCCGGCCGGGTTCGTCTATCTGGTGCCGCAGCCCGACGGCGGGGTGCTGGTGGACAACCTGCACGTCCGCCCCGGCCTCACCGGCGGTGGCATCGGCCGCGAACTGCTGGCCGCCGCCCGCGCCGAGGTGGCCGAGCGGCACCCCGGCGCCGGGCTGTACTTGGAGGTGCTGCGCGCCAACACCCGCGCGGTCGCCTTCTACGAGCGCGAGGGCGGCGTGCGGATCAGGGCGCAGGAGGGCGTGTTCCCGGGCGGCCATCTGCTGCCCGAGTACGTGTACGCCTGGCCGGCCGCGACCGAAGCCGCCAGCACGCCCGGGAGCGCGCTGAGGCCGTAGACCTCAGTCGACGTCGTAGACCGTCACCGGCACGCCGTGCGCCGTCAGCCGGGCCGCCACCAAGGGCTCGACCTTCGCCCAGCGCCCGCCCGCCAGTCCGCAGCCGATCCGCGGCATGTGGACGGAGGCGCCGAGTTCGAGCGCGCGCTCGCCCAGGGCGGCCAGCCCGGTGTCGATGGCCTCGTACCGTACGGGCACTCCGGTGGAGCGACCCGTTCGGATGCCGCGCTGGCCGACCAGGTTGGCCACCCAGACGTACGGCTCGACCTGCACCAGCTGCAGGCCGCCGAGGCCGAAGTCGTTCTTCGCCCGCTCCCGGTGCCAGCGTCGGAACGCCGCCTCGGGCTCGGGCCAGCGTCTGGAGAGCGCGAGCACGAAGCCCTTCCCCCAGCCGCCCAGGTCGTTGCATACATGCGCGATCACCTTCACGCCCTTGCCCTGGGGCGCGGTGGCATCGCCTCGGACGTAGGTGATTTCCGCCATGCCTAGAAGTTAGACGGAGGCACTGACAACCCGCTCGGCATTTTCCCGCGCACCGGGTCCGCCGTCGGGACCGCTCTCGGGGCCGCCCGCGGGAACGCGCAGGTGGCGCCGCCCGGCCAGGGCGATCAGCAGGGCGAGCGCGGCCGCCCCGGCGGGCAGGGCGTAGCCGGTGCCGGGCGCGGTGTGCTCGGCGAGCGTTCCGGCGAGCGCTGCCCCGGCCGAGATGCCGACCACGATGCCGGACACCGCCACCGCCATTCCTTCGTTGAACTGCCGCTGCGGCAGCAGCTCCTGGACCAGCGTCATGCCGGTCACCATGGTCGGTGCGGTGGCGGTGCCCGCCGCGAACAGCGCCGCCCCGAGCGCCGGCAGCACGGCTCCGCCGAGCCCGGCGGCGAGCGGCAGCAGCAGCACCCCGGCCATCGCGGCCGCCCCGAGCAGGAAGCGGACGCCGGGCGCCCGACGCGGGGTCAGCAGCCCGAACGCCAGCCCCGCCACGCAGGATCCGGCCGCCACCAGGGCCAGCAGCGGGCCGGCCGCCGCCCGGTGGCCGAGTGCGTCGGTGTAGGCGACGGTGGTGATCTCGGTCGCGCCGAAGACCATGCCGGTGGCGAGGAAGGTCAGCGCCAGGACCCGCAGCCCGGGCGCCCGCAGCGGGGAGCCGTGCCTGAGCCCGGCCGGAGTCCGGGCGGGGAGCGGCGGTTCGGTGCGCCGCTGGGCGGCGAACAGCAGGGCGCCGGTGGTGCCGAGGGTGCCGGCGGTGAGCAGTCCGGCCTCCGGGGCGAGCGTGGTGCAGAGCAGCATCGCGAGCACCGGCCCGGCCATGAAGCAGAGTTCGTCCAGAGCCTGCTCGAAGGAGTTGGCCAGGTGCCGGGCGGCCGGGTCGTCCCGGTGCAGGTGCGCCCAGCGGGCCCGGGCCATGCCGCCCAGGTTGGGCGCGGCGGCGCAGGCGGCCCAGCAGGCGTACAGCGTCCAGTCCGGGGCGCCGAGCCGGACGCAGAGCAGCAGGGCGGCGAGCGGGACGGCGTTGTACAGCGCGGCCGGCACGGCCACCCGCGACTGCCCGTAGCGGTCCACCAGGCGCCCGAGCAGCGGCATCCCGATCGCGCCGGTGGCCAGCCCGGCCGCCGAGACCGTCCCGGCCAACGCGTACGAGCCGCGCCGCTCGGCGAGCAGCACCACCAGCGAGACGCCGTTCATCGACAGCGCGAGCCGCCCGAGCAACCCGGCCAGGGTGAAGGCGATGGCGCCGGGGGCGGCGAACAGCCGGCGGTAGGAGGCGAGGAGGGCACGCGGGGGCAATCGGGCTCCTGGGGCGCAGGGCGGAAGGGGGATGTGCCAAGCCTCGGGCGATCGCCGGGCGGGCGTCCAACACCTGTTCCGCCCCACCCACAACACCGTGTTGTTAATCTGCCGCCCATGCCCCGTGACCTGCACCCCCGACTGCTCCGCGGCTTCGTCGCGACCGCCGAGACGCTGCACTTCGGCCGGGCCGCCGAGCGGCTGTACGTCGCCCAGCAGGCGCTCAGCCGGGACATCCGCACCCTGGAGGGCCTGCTCGGCGACGCCCTGTTCACCCGCACCACCCGCAGCGTCGAACTCACCCCGGCCGGGCACCGGCTGCTGCCCCGGGCGCGCCGGCTGCTCGCCCTGCACGACGAGATCCTCGCCGAGGCCCGCTCCGGCGCCGCTGCCGCCGCCCGGCCGCTGCTGCTCGACCTCAACAGCGACGTCACCGGCCCGGACCTCACCGCCGACCGGGTGCTCGAACGGGCCCGCGCCGCCTGGCCCGAGGGCGAGCTGCTGGCCCGCTTCCACGGCGGGCTGGCCGCGGCCGCCACCGAACTGCTGGCGCACCGGCTGGACGCCTCGTTCGGCCGCTTCGCCGGGCTGCCCGCCCAGCTGCGCGGTCAACTCGCCCAGGTGCCGGTGCGGTTGGAGCGCGTCTCGGTGATGATGGCGGACACCCACCCGCTGGCCGGCCGCCCGGTGCTGCGGCCGGCCGATCTGGCCGGGCATCCCGTCGACATCTGCGCGGGCAACCCGGCCACCACCGAGTGGGCCGACCTCGGCGCCCGGCTGCTGCGCGAACACGGCCTGACCGCGGCCGAGCCGTACGTCCCGCCGGTGGGCCTGGACGAGACCGCCCGCTACCTGGCCAGGCACGGCGACCCCATGCTGACCACGGTCGGCGGGCCGAGGATCCCGGGGGCGGTGAACGTGCCGCTGGTGGAGCCGGTGCCGCTGAGCCTGGTCAGCCTGGTGCACCGGCCCGGCGAGCACCACCCCGGGCTGCGGGCGCTGGCCGCCGCGGCGGGTGCACTCGGCGCGGCCGAGGACTGGCTGGCCCGCCCGGCGGGCAGCTGGCTGCCCCCGGCGGACGCGGCGCTGGTCGCCGCCGTACGGAACACCGCCGCGTAGGGCACCGCCGCACAGAACACCGCCCCTGCCTCGGGGGGATAGGCAGGGGCGGTGGCTTGGGGGAGCGGCCGGGTCAGGCCGCCTTGACGGCCGAGATGTCGAAGCTGAGCTTGACCTTCTCGCCGATCAGCACGCCGCCGGTCTCCAGCGCCGCGTTGTAGGTCAGGCCGAACGCGGTGCGGTCGACGACCGTCCGGCCCTCGAAGCCGACCCGCTCGGCACCGTAGGCGTCGGTGGCGCTGCCGGTGTAGTCGAGGTCCAGGACCACCGGGCGGGTGGTGTCCTTGATGGTCAGCTCGCCGGTCATCCGGTAGGAGTCGTCGCCGATCGCCTCGGTGGAGGTGCTGCGGAAGCGGATCTCCGGGTAGGTCTCGGCGGCGAAGAAGTCGCCGGTGCGCAGGTGCTCGTCGCGCTGGGCCTGGTTGGTGTCGATGCTGCCGACCTTGATCACCAGGTCGGCCGAGGAGTTGCCCGGGGTGGCGCCGTCCAGGTGCAGCTTGCCGTCGTACTCGGTGAAGCGGCCCTTGACGTTGGTGACCATCGCGTGGCGGACCGAGAAGCCGATCTCGCTGTGGGTGGCGTCGATCGTCCAGTCGCCCGTGAGGTGGGAGAGGTCCGGGCCGGCCGGGGTGGGGACGGTGGCGGGTGCGGCGGTCTTGGTGCGGTTGAACAGGCCCATGGCTCCTCCTCGGGTTCGAAGCCATTTGTTTAGGCTTCAACTTCTTGGCTCCACCGTACGACTCTTTCGTTCAAGTTTCAACCACAACTCCCGACGAATCCTCCCGATCACCCGAACGGCCCCCGGCCCGGCCCGCCCAGCCGCCCGACGGCCACTGTCCGACCATCCGGCTAGGCTGCGAAGGACGGTTCCCACCCGCCCCGAGAGGCCCCGCATGTTCGTCCTGCACGCACTGTGGCGGGCGGACGGACGGCTGGCGCTCTGGGCCGAGGATGCCCGCGCCCACCCCGGGGTCGCCGAGCCCGGCCCCGACCGGCCCACCCCGCGCGCCCACCCCTACGCCTGCCCGGCCGCGAGCCTGGCCGCCCTGCTCGGCGGCATCGGCCCCGGCCTCGGCTGGCTCGCCGGCCAGGCCCCCGAACGCTGGGCCACCCTGCTGCTGCCCACCGTCGGCGCCCTGCCCGCCCCCTCGCCCGACCTGCCCGTCGCCCCGCCGCGCGGCGGCGCCGTCCTCACGCCCTGGCGGGTGCCCGCGCTGCTCTTCGACGCCGGCGCCGCCGCCCAACTGCTCGGCGAGGTCCACGACCCGGACTGGGCCGTCACCGACGCCGACCTGCCCGGCGCCGGCCGGGTCGAGGTGGTCTACGGCCCCTCGCTGCGCTGGCTCACCGGGGTGCACGACCTCGCATGGCGGACGGTCGGCCGGGGCCGGGTGCTGCCCCTGCCCGTCCTCGACGACGGCCGCCCACGGGCCCGCTGGCAGCCCGACCCCACCCCGGCCGGCCGCCGCGAGGCCGCCGCACTCGCGGCCGGCTGCCCACCCGTCCTGCTCGGCGAGTGGCCCACCGGCGTCGGCACCGGCGAGGCACTGCTGGACGCCGCCCTGGCCGTCCTGGTGGACGCCGAGGCCCGTGCCGCGCTGGCCGACACCCCCTTCCCCGACCCCGGCCGGGGCGCCGCCGGCCACTGGCTGCACGCCCTCACCACCCCCTCCGGCGAGGTCGAAGCCCCGCCCGAGGACCTCGCCGAGCTGCGCCGCCGGATCGACGACTGGTACGCCACCGCCCAGCCCGCCGATCCCGCCCTGCGCCTCTGCTTCCGCCTGGTCGAACCGCTCGGCCCCGCCGACGACGACCCCGACGGCCGCCCCTCTGACGATTCCTGGCGGCTGGAGTTCCTGCTCCAGGCGGTCGACGAACCCTCCCTGCTGGTCCGCGCCGCCGACGTCCACGAGGGCGGCCCGGCCCACGCCGCCCTCGCCCGCAAGGCCGGGCAGAGCCCGCAGGCCCCAGGCCCGACCGACACCCTGGTCGCCGAACTCGCCCGCGCCGCCCACCGCTGGCCCGCCCTGGACGGGCTGCGCCACCGTTCCCGCCCGTCCGCCCTCCCGCTCGACCGCTCCGGCGCCCTCGACTTCCTGCGCACCGCGGCCCCCGCACTCGCCGAGGCCGGCTTCGGCGTCCTGCTGCCCGCCTGGTGGCGCCGCCGCCCCCGGCTCGGGCTCGCCCTGCGCGCCACCACCCCAGCCGCCCCCGGCACCCTCGCCGTCACCAGCCAGGTCGACCGGGACGCCGTGGTCGCCTTCCGCTGGCAGGCCGCCCTCGGCCCGGACGGCACCCCGCTCACCGAACGGGAACTCGCCGAACTCGCCGCCGCCAAACAGGGCCTGGTGCGGGTCCGGGGCACCTGGCTGGAGGCCGACCCGGACCAGATCGCCGCCGCGCTCGCCTTCCTCACCGAACAGCGCGACGGCCTGCTGGCCGCCGCCGACCTGCTGCGCCTCGCCCTCGACCCGGAGGCCACGGTCGCCGGACTGCCGGTCACCGGCGTCCGGGTGGACGGCCCGCTCGGCGACCTGCTCGCCGGCGCCGGCACCACCCCCGCCCGATCCTCCGCCCAACCCCCCGCCCTGCCACCGGACTTCCACGCCGAACTGCGCCCGTACCAGCAGCGCGGACTCGCCTGGCTGGCGACCATGTCCCGGCTCGGCCTCGGCGCCGTCCTGGCCGACGACATGGGCCTCGGCAAGACCGTCCAGACCCTGGCCCTGCTGGCCTCCGAACAGGCCGAACAACCCGCCGGGTCCGAACCCGCCCCCACCCTCCTGGTCTGCCCGATGTCCCTGGTCGGCAACTGGCAGCGCGAGGCCGAACGCTTCGCCCCCGGCCTGCGCCGCCACGTCCACCACGGCGCCGGCCGCCTCGCCGCCGGCCAACTCGCCGAAACCGTAAGGGGCGTGGACCTGGTCATCACCACCTACGGGCTGGTGCAGCGGGACTTCGCCGCGCTGCGCGCGATCCGCTGGCGCCGGGTGGTCGCCGACGAGGCGCAGCACATCAAGAACACCGGCACCGCCCAGTCCCGGGCGATCCGCGCACTGCCCGTCACCGGGCACCGGATCGCCCTGACCGGCACCCCGGTGGAGAACCGGCTCGCCGAACTGCACGCCGTCCTGGACTTCGCCAACCCCGGTCTGCTCGGCCCGGCCGAACGCTTCAAGGAGCGCTACGCGATCCCGGTCGAACTGCACCGCAGCCCCGAACGCACCGCCGAACTCCGGCGCCGCACCGCACCGTTCGTGCTGCGCCGGCTCAAGTCCGACCCGGTGGTGGCGGCCGAGTTGCCCGCCAAGCAGGAGATGACCGTCTGGTGCAACCTCACCGCCGAACAGGCCGGCCTCTACCAGGCGGTGGTCGCCGACCTGCTCCAGCGGGTCGAGGGCATCCGGGGCGTGGAGCGGCGCGGCACGGTGCTGGCCGCGATCGGCAAGCTCAAGCAGGTCTGCAACCATCCGGCCCAACTGCTGCACGACGGGTCCCCGTTGGGCGAGCGATCGGGCAAGGTCGCCCGGCTCGCCGAACTGCTGGAGGAGGCGCTGGCCGAGGGGGACCGCACCCTGGTCTTCACCCAGTACGCCGAGTTCGGCACCATGCTCCGCCCGTACCTGGAACGCCGACTCGGCGAGGAGGTGCTCTACCTGCACGGCGGCGTCCCCCGCACCCGCCGCGAGGAACTGGTCGAACGCTTCCAATCCCCGGACGGCCCAAGGGTGTTCCTGCTCTCGCTACGGGCCGGCGGCACCGGCCTCAACCTGACCGCCGCCAACCAGGTGATCCACCTGGACCGTTGGTGGAACCCGGCGGTAGAGGAGCAGGCCACCGACCGCGCCTTCCGGATCGGCCAGCGCCGCGACGTCCAGGTCCGCCGCCTGGCCTGCGTCGGCACCGTCGAGGAGCGCATCGACGAGCTCCTCACCGCCAAACGCCTGTTGGCCGAAACCGTGGTGGGCGCCGGCGAACACTGGCTCACCGACCTGCCCACCGAAGCGCTGCGCGAACTGGTCGCCCTCACCCGCGAGGACGCCGTCGCCGAGGAGGACGCATGACCGACCAGCCACCGCCCCCCAGGACCCCGATGGTCAACGTCGCCGCCTACTGGCGCGGCGACTTCACCCTGCGCCCACAACCCCCGGCCGACGAACCCGACGAGCCCTCGCTGCACCGCCTCGGCCGCTCCGGCATCACCGTGCACGGCCGCGACCTCGCCACCCTGCTCGCCCCTGCCTACCAAGCCTTCCGCTCCTAGGACTTCCCTGCGGTAGCGTCCGGAGGGTGACCGACACCCTCGACACCCGGCTCGCCGACTTCGAACAGCACCGGCGGATGGTCTTCGGCATCGCCTACCGGATGCTCGGCAGCGTCGCCGACGCCGAGGACCTGGTCCAGGACACCTGGCTGCGTTGGAGCCAGGTCACCGACCCGGTCGCCAGCCCGGCCGGCTACCTGGCCCGTACGGTCACCAACCTCGCCCTCAACCGCCTCGACTCGGCCGCCGTCCGCCGCGAGGCCTACGTCGGCCCCTGGTTGCCCGAGCCGCTGGTCTCCGAGCCCGACGCGACCGACGGCGTCGAGCGCGCCGAGAGCGTCTCGCTCGCCCTGCTGGTGGTGCTGGAGAGCCTCTCCCCGCTGGAGCGGGCGGTGTTCGTCCTCAAGGAGGCCTTCGGCTTCTCCTACCAGGAGATCGCCGAGGCCCTGGACCGCACCGAGGCCGCCTGCCGCCAGGTCGGCAGCCGGGCCCGGGCGCACGTGCGCGCCCGCCGCCCCCGCTTCGACGCCCCGCCGGAGCTGCGCCGTCGGGCCACCGACGAGTTCCTGGCGGCCTGCGTCGGCGGCGACCTCAACCGGGTGCTCGCCCTGCTCGCCCCCGACGTCACCAGTTGGAGCGACGGCGGCGGCGTGATCCGCGCCGCCCTCCGCCCGGTCACCGGCGCCGAGAACGTCGCCCGCTTCATCCTCGGCGTGCTCCGCCAGCTGGGCGAGACCGCGCAAGCCCGCCCGGTCCTGGTCAACGGCCAGCCCGGCCTGCTGATCACCGTGGACGGCGCCGTCGACTCCGTCTCCGTCCTCGACTTCACCGAGGGCCCGGACGCCACCCTCCTGGTCTCCGCCGTCCGCGCCGTCCGCAACCCCCACAAACTCACCCACCTCGCTTGACCCTCGACCAGGTCGAGCCCCGAGAGTCATCGGCATGGAGAGCGAGCTGCACAGCATCGGCGAACTGGCCCGCGCCAGCGGCCTGGGCGTCGGCACCCTGCGCTACTACGACGGCGCCGAGGTCCTCACCCCCGCCTGGGTCGACCCGCAGACCGGCTACCGCTGGTACCGGCCCGGCCAACTCGCCGACGCCCGGCTGCTGGCCCGGCTCCGCCGGGTCGGCCTGCCGCTGGCCGACATCCGTGCCGTCCTGGCCGGCCACGGGGCCCAACGGGTCCTCGACGCCCACCTGCGCCGGCTGGAGGACGGGCTGACCGACGCCCGCCGCGAGCTCTCCCTGATCCGCACGACGATCGAGCAGAGGGAGCACCCGATGACCACCACCCCCGCCGAACTGCGCCTCACCGTCCGCGCCGACGGCCTGGCCGCCGCCCTGGACTCGGTCCGCTTCGCCGTCTGCGGCGACCCCGAACTGCCCTCTCCCGCCGGAGTCCTGTTCGAAGCGGACGGCCCGATCCTGCGCCTGGTCGCCACCGACCTCTACCGGATGGCCCTCGCCGAACTGCCCGCCGCGGGCGCACCCCAGCAGCCGACCCCCGGCACCACCGTCCCCACCGCCCTGGTCGACGCCCTGCGCGCCCTGCTCCCCGACGGCCCGGCCGAGGTCACCCTCACCCTGGGCGGCGGCACCTTCCGCGCCGAGACCGGCGGCCACCGGATCGAGGGCACCACACCCGACCTCGACTACCCCGACTACCGCGCCGCCACCCGCCTCGACCCCCAGCACCGGATCACCCTGCCCGCCGCCGACCTCCGCGCAGCCGTCGAAACCGGCGCCACCCGCACCCTCCCCTCCGGCCCGCACGGCGCCGACTGCCAGGTCACCGTGCTGGCCCTCACCGAGGACGGCCACCTCACCGTCACCGACGACCCCACCCCCGACGACCGCCACATCGCCCTCAACCGCGACTTCCTCCTCGACGCCCTCCAGGCCGCGAACCCCGAACAACTCCTCCTCGAACTCGGCGGCCCCATCGCCCCGCTCGCCATCCGCACCCCCGGCCGCGCCGGCACCTACTCCGTCCTGATGCCCATCCGCCTCCCCGAACCCGTCTGAGGCAACGCCTGCGCGGACCCTCCGCACGAGGATCCGGACCCCCGACGGCGGCCGACTCCGGCCGACCGCCGGAACGCCGGTCGCCTGCTGCACAGCCCCGGCACCCACCCCCACCACCCCCCACCCACACCCACCCCACCCCCCCTCCCCCCCTCCCCCCTCCCACCCGCCCCCCTCCCACCCGCCCCAGGCGAGAGGGACGCGCTGCGGGAGGGGGCGGTGGAGGGGGTGGGTG
>NZ_JBHXEG010000112.1:0-25099 GCF_042724935.1 Kitasatospora sp. NPDC127060 | reverse complement strand
GGCCCACCACCCCCGGAACCGCCCCCGGCACCACCCACCCTCCCGAAAGCCCACCCCCACCCCCACCCCCCAGCCCCCAGCCCCCGCGCAGCGCCCCCCACACCACCGACAAACAAAGAGAGCGCCCCCTCCCCAACCCAAAGGCCAGAAAGGAGACGCCCTCAAAAAACCCTGCTACAACCTCAGTTGTCGCCGTCCTCGTCGATCAGAAAGCCCCGCATCGGCGCAGGAGCCTGCTGCATCGGCTGCGGCGGCTGCGGCCGGACGGCCGCCATCGGCTGGGTCATCCCGGCCGGCTGCATCTGCGGCGCACCGCTGTTGCCACCGCCGCCCTGCCCGCCGAAGCTCGGCGCCGGCGCGTTCCCACCGAAGGAGCTCTGCCCCCCGAAGGACGGCGAGCTGCCCCCGAACGACGGCTGGTTCCCACCGAACGACGGCGCAGAGCCCATCGACCCGGCACCGGCCGGCGCCATCGACGAGGCCGCCGGGGGCAGCGACGCGGTGGCGGGGATCCGCGGCGGCGCGAGCGAGTCGTCCGCCTGCGACTCCAGCTGGCGCAGCTGGGTCTCCAGGTAGGACTTCAGGCGCGTGCGGTACTCACGCTCGAACGCCCGCAGGTCCTCGACCTTGCGCTCCAGCGTGGCCCGCGCGGACTCCAGCGACCCCATCGCGACGCGGTGCTTCTCCTGCGCGTCCCGCTCCAGGGCGTCGGCCTTGGCACGGGCGTCGCGCTCCAGGCCCTCGGCCCGGCTGCGCGCCTCACCGACGATCTTGTTGGCCTCGGAACGGGCCTCGGAGATCGCCTGGTCGGCGGTCTGCTGAGCGAGCGCCAGCACGCGGGCGGCGCTGTCGCCACCGGGGCCCTGCTGCTGCATCGGGCCGCCGAGCGGGCCGCCCATCTGCTGCTGCTGGCCGCCCATGGGGCCACCCATCGGCTGCATCTGCTGCTGGCCCATACCCTGGCCCATCGGGTTGCCCATCTGCTGCTGGCCACCGGGCCCGCCCATGGGCTGCAGCATCTGACCGCCCATCGGCTGGACCAGCTGCTGCTGGCCGCCCATGGTCTGGCCCATCTGCTGCTGGCCACCGGGGCCCATCTGGCCGCCCGGGCCGGCCGGGAGCTGCGGCGCGCCGGAGGGCAGGCCGAGCGGCTGGTTGCCCATCTGCTGCTGCGGACCACCGGGGCCCATCTGCTGCTGCGGGCCACCCGGACCCATCTGCTGCTGCGGGCCACCCGGACCCATCTGCTGCGGGCCGCCGGGGCCCATCTGCTGCGGGCCACCCGGGCCCTGCTGGCCGGGGACCGGCGGGCCGGATATGGCGGCCGGGACGGGCGCGGCCGGACGCTGGGCGTCCTGCGGCGGTTCCTTCCGCATGTTGGCCTGGTTCTGCGCGGCGGCGCGAGTCGCGGCGGCCAGCTTGGCCCGCAGGTCCTCGTTCTCCCGGAGGAGGCGGGTCAGCTCCGCCTCGACCTCGTCGAGGAAGGCATCGACCTCGTCCTCGTCATAGCCTTCACGCAGGCGGACGGTCGTGAACTGCTTGTTCCGAACGTCCTCGGGGGTCAATGGCATCTCTTCACCTCAACGTGATCGTCGGCACACCGGCATCCTGTCGCATCGCTCACCTACGACTAGGGGTGCACAAGCGAGATCAGGACATACACAATGATCATCAGTACGAAGAAGGACAGGTCGAGCGCCACGCCCCCGAAACGCAACGGCGGAATGAACCGCCGAAGAAGCTTGAGCGGCGGATCCGTGACAGTGTACGTGGCCTCCAGGACCAGGACCATGGCCTTGCCGGGCCGCCACGAACGCGCGAACTGGAAGACCCAGTCCATGACCAGTCGTACGAGCAGGAACACCAGGAAGACGGTCAGGGCGTAGTAGAGCACCGCCCACACGATGTCCATCGCGTTTCCCTCTCCCCGGTCACGGGCCCTAGGGCCTGCCGCTCATCACCTGTCGCCAACCACTGTTGATCAGATCCACACGTAAAGTCGTGGCCGGGTCAGCTCTGGTTGAAGAACCCACCCTCGGCGATCCGAGCCTTGTCCTCCGCCGTGACATCGACGTTAGCAGGCGACAGCAGGAACACCTTCTGTGTCACGCGCTCGATACTGCCGTGCAGACCGAAGACGAGTCCAGCGGCGAAGTCTACGAGCCGCTTCGCGTCCGTGTCGTCCATCTCGGTCAGATTCATGATCACGGGGGTCCCGCCGCGGAACTGTTCCCCGATGGTACGGGCCTCGTTGTAGGTCCGGGGGTGCAGCGTGGTGATGCGGTAGGGCTCTCGTTCGTTCACTACCTTGGGCATGATCACCGGGGCGCTCTTCTCCAGGTTGTGGCGTCGTTCGGGTGTGATGGACGACACGGGGGCCATCCTCGGGGTCTCCTGCCGGATCGGCACCGCCGCCGGAACCGGCTGCGGGGTGATCGAGGAGACCGGGGCGGGCGCGGGGGCGGCGGCCGGCCGGGGAATGTCCTCGGTCCGCTGCCCGGTGCGGATCGGCTCGGGGTCCGCGTCGTAGTCGTCGTCGGGGTCGTACCCCTGGCCGTCGTACGTCTCGTCCTCCACGAGGCCGAGGTAGACCGCCATCTTGCGCATTGCGCCGGCCATGCTCCTGTCTCCTCCGCTCATGACCACCTCGCTCACGCTCGGTGGTTGCTTCGCGAAACGCGCACCTTCCGGTGGTCGCTCGCTCCGCTCGCTCCTGAGGACCGTCCCGACGGCCGGGCGACCAAGGGCCCCGCCTGCGGATTCCGCGATCCCCCACGACGGCGCGTCAGGTCGACAACCTGTCAGAGTACGTGGAGTGGGGGCCGCGGAGCTGCGATCCACGGTTGGCTAGCGCTTCGGAAAGCTGCTAGCTTCTGTCCTATTTTGTCCTGCAGTCTGATCTACTACCCGGTGACGTTACCCGAGGGGTGACCTCACTCCGAGTACCGCCGTTCCGACGCGTACATGTGTCGCTCCGGCGGCAATCGCCTGCTCAAGGTCACCGCTCATGCCTGCGGAGACCATGGTGGCAGCCGGATGGGCCGCCCGTACGGCGGTTGCGATTTCCGCCAGCCGGTCGAAGGCGCGAGCCGGGTCACCGGCCAGCGGACCGGCCAGCGGAGCGACCGTCATCACACCGTCCAGGCGCAGGCCGGGCGTGTCGGCGATCGCGTCGGTGAGTTCCGCCACGTCCTCGGGGGCGACCCCGGCCCGGTGCCCGCCCTCCCCGTACTCCTTGTCGAGCGCCACCTGCACCAGGCAACCCAGCTCCGGGCGCTCGGACTTGAGTACGGCCGCGGAGAGCGATTCGACCAGCCGCAGCCGGTCGACCGAGTGCACGTGGTTCGCGTACCGGACCACCGAGCGGACCTTGTTGGTCTGCAGCTGCCCGACGAAGTGCCAGTCAAGAGGAAGGTTTCTGCACTGTTCCGCCTTGGGCGCGGCGTCCTGGTCGCGGTTCTCCGCGACATCCGTCACACCCAGTCCGGCCAGCAGCGCGGTGTCCTCGGCCGGGTAGGTCTTGGTGACGACGATCAGGGTGACGTCCTCACGCGGGCGCCCGGCGGCCGCACAGGCGTCCACGATCCGGCGCTCCACCACGTCCAGATTGGTCCCGAGCTCCTCGTACCGGGCCCGCTGGCCCTCGGTCAGCGCCTGGAGGAACTCCGCGCTCCCCGGGAACGGTCCGTAGATGTCGTTCGTCATCAGTGATCAGAGCCCAACCAGACGTAGCTCGCGAGCCGGCCGGTGCGCTGCTCGCGGCGATAGGAGAAGTGATCGGCGGATTCGAGGGTGCAGACCGGTGAGCGCACCAGTTCGGTGACTCCGGCCGCGGCCAGCTGGGCCGCGACGCCCTCCGGCACGTCCAGCGCCGGGGTCCCCCACGAGGTCTCGGCGAAAGCCGCCGGGACGACCTCGGCGACCTCGGCGCGCAGTCGGGCCGGCACCTCGTAGCAGCGGCCACAGACCGCGGGGCCGGTGGCGGCGGTGATCCGCGCCGGCTCGGCCCCCAGGGCGACCATCGCCCGGACGACCGCGGGCACCACTCCGGCCGCGAGTCCGGGCCGGCCCGCGTGGGCCGCGCCCACCACACCCGCCACCGGGTCGGCCAGCAGCACCGGGGTGCAGTCCGCGGTCAGCACCGCGAGGGCGAGCGGCCGGTCGGTGACCACCGCGTCCACCGTCGGGGCGGTCCCGAGCGGCTGGCGCTCGGTCACCACGGCCACCTCGGCACCGTGCACCTGGTTCATCCAGACCACGTCGGCCGGGTCCAGCCCCAGCTCCCGGGCCGCGACGGTCCGGTTCTCCCGGACGGCCCCGGGGTCGTCCCCCACCGCACCGCCGAGGTTGAGCTCCCCGTACGGCGAAGTGCTCACCCCGCCCCACCTGTCGGTGAAGGCGAAGTGAGCACCCGCGCGTACGGCGTGATCGATCACTTAAGGAAATCCGGGACGTCGAGCTCCTCGGCCGGGCTCTCCACGAACGGCTGCCGAACCGGCTGCACCTGCGGCGGCACCGGGGCTGCGGCGGTCGTGGTGGCCGGGGTCTCGGCCGAACGCGAAGGGGCGGCCGGGGCCTCCCCGTCCGAACGGGACGTCACCGAGCCGATGCTCCCGTAGGACGGACGGCCGGACGGACGCTCCGGGGCGGCCGGCGGGGTGGCCGGGGCGGCGGGGGTGGTGGACTTCACCACGGGGTCGCGGACGATCGCCGGCGGCTGGCCGCCGTCGAAGCCGGCCGCGATGACGGTGACCCGCACCTCGTCGCCGAGCGCGTCGTCGATGACCGCACCGAAGATGATGTTGGCCTCGGGGTGGGCTGCCTCGCTGACCAGCTGGGCCGACTCGTTGATCTCGAACAGACCGAGGTCGGAGCCACCCGAGATGGACAGCAGCACGCCGCGGGCGCCGTCGATCGAGGCCTCCAGCAGCGGCGAGGAGATCGCCATCACGGCGGCCGCCTTGGCACGGTCCTCGCCGCGGGCCGAACCGATGCCCATGAGCGCCGAACCGGCGTCCGACATGACGGACTTGACGTCGGCGAAGTCGAGGTTGATCAGACCCGGGGTGGTGATCAGGTCGGTGATGCCCTGGACACCGGAGAGCAGGACCTGGTCCGCCGAGCGGAACGCGTCGAGGACGCTGACCTGGCGGTCCGAGATGGACAGCAGGCGGTCGTTGGGGATCACGATGAGGGTGTCGACCTCTTCGCGCAGGGAGGCGATGCCGTCCTCGGCCTGGTTGGCCCGGCGCCGGCCCTCGAAGGTGAAGGGACGGGTGACCACGCCGATGGTCAGGGCGCCCAGCGAGCGGGCGATGTTGGCGACGACGGGCGCGCCGCCCGTGCCCGTGCCACCGCCCTCGCCTGCGGTCACGAAGACCATGTCGGCCCCCTTGAGGACCTCCTCGATCTCCTCGCGGTGGTCCTCGGCGGCCTTGCGGCCGACCTCGGGGTTGGCGCCGGCGCCGAGGCCCCGGGTGAGTTCACGGCCCACATCGAGCTTGACGTCGGCGTCGCTCATGAGGAGGGCCTGCGCATCGGTGTTGATCGCGATGAACTCGACGCCCTTGAGACCGACCTCGATCATCCGGTTGATGGCGTTGACACCACCGCCGCCGATTCCGACGACCTTGATGACTGCGAGGTAGTTCTGCGGTGCTGCCACGTCGAAGGCCTCTCGCCTCGAATTTCCGGGTCGGCCCGGCCCGACGGGGGCCGTACCGACGGATGTCGATGGGTAGGGAGCCTGGTTTCTGACTGAATGTCCGAAATGCCGACCGCCGACCCCAACCCTAAACTTGACCTTTAGGGTTAGTCCTGTGCCTCCGTCACATCACCAATGGACAGAGTCTGGTGACACAGGACACTAGGTGGCTCTGGGCACGCGTTTCAACGAACACGCCGAGCTTCCCTTTTTCTTTTGAGCCTATGTGATCATCGGCCGGCAATGGAAACCGGGGTGACCACCAAGGGTCGGGCCGACACTTCGAGGCGTCAACCCCTCCCTCGGGCACAGAATCTAGCGGATCAGCCGGACACCGCCGGCGCCTCAGGCGCCGTCACGTCGAAGGTGGTGCCCTTCTGCTTCATCAGCGCCAGCAGCACCCGGGCCTTCCGATCGGTCTCCTCCGGACTCCCCCAACGCACCGTCGCACCCCCGCTGAGCTGCAGTTCGATGTCGTCGTAGGAGTGCACCAGGACGGATCCGGCCCGCTTGGCGATCTCCGGCGGGAGCCCGGCGGCCACCGCCACCGCACCCTGCACCAGCTGGCCCCGGGAGATCACCCCGTCCACGTCCTTCGCGGACTGACTGAGCCGCAGTTCCACCACCGGCACGCCCTGCGGGGGTGCCGCCTCGGTGGCGAAGCTCACGCCAGAGGCATCCACCTGGGTGAACTGTCCGTCATCCCCCTTGACGGCGGCGGCCGCCGTCCGCTGGACCACCTTGACCTGCAGGGTGTGCGGCCAGCCCCGCCACACCTCGGCCTTCGCCACCCGGGGGATCGCCTCCACCCGGTGCCGGACGCCGTCCAGGTCGACCCGGGCCAGCGGACCGTCGGCCAGTCCGCCGACCGCCTGGCGGACCTGGTCCGACGTCAGCTTGTCGTCCGTCGCGCCCTGGACGGCGACGTCGCGCACGTCCAGCACCGAGGAGAAGAACACCATCCAGGCCAGCCCGCCCAGCACCGCGGCGCCGAGCACGCTCAGCACCGCGATGCCCCGCCGGGAGAGCCGGAGGCGGGGAGCGGACTCCTCCTCCAGCTCCTCGTCCAGAGGGTCGGCGAGCCGGCCGTCAGCCACGTCGGCGACCGCCCCGGTGGGCCTGGATCGCCTCGTACACCATCCCGACCAGCAGGTCGTCGGCGTCCCGGCGGCCGAACTCGGCGGCGGCCCGGCTCATGTCCCACAGCCGCTGCGGGTCGGTGAGCACCGGCAGCACGTTCTGCAGCACCCAGTCCGGGGTCAGCTCGGCGTCGTCCACCAGCAGGCCGCCGCCGGCCTTGACCATCGGCTGGGCGTTCAGCCGCTGCTCGCCGTTGCCGATCGGCAGCGGCACGAAGGCGGCGGGCAGGCCGACGGCGGCCAGCTCGGCGACGGTCATGGCGCCGGCCCGGCAGAGCATCAGGTCGGCCGCGGCGTAGGCGAGGTCCATCCGGTCGATGTACGGCACCGGGCGGTACGGCGGCATCCCGGGGACGTCCGCGACCTGCGGCAGCTCGTTCTTCGGGCCGACCGCGTGCAGGATCTGCACGCCGTACTGCTGCAGCCGCGGGGCGATCGCGGTGACCGTCTCGTTGAGCCGGCGCGCGCCCTGGGAGCCGCCGGAGACCAACAGGGTGGGCAGCCGCTGGTCGAGGCCGAAGTGCTGGCGGGCCTCCGGCCGGGTGGCGTTGCGGTCCAGGGTGGCGATGGTCCGGCGCAGCGGGATCCCGATGTACCGGGAGTCGCGCAGCTTGCTGTCCGGGGTGGAGACCGCGACGAAGTCGGTGTAGCGGGCGCCGATCTTGTTGGCCAGGCCCGGGCGGGCATTGGCCTCGTGCACCACGATCGGCACGCCGGCCCGCTTGGCGGCCAGGTAGGCGGGCATCGCGACGTAACCGCCGAAGCCGACCACGGCGTCCGCGTTGACCCGCTCGATGATCTCCTGGGCGGCCCGCACGGTGCCGCGCAGCCGGCCGGGGACGGTGATCAGTTCGGGGGTGGGCTTGCGGGGCAGCGGGACGGCCGGGATGAGCTCCAGCTGGTAGCCGCGCTCGGGTACCAGCCGGGTCTCCAGGCCCTTCTCGGTGCCCAGGGCGGTGATCCCGATGGACGGGTCGTGCCTGCGGAGTGCGTCCGCGAGGGCCATGGCCGGCTCGATGTGACCGGCGGTCCCCCCGCCGGCGAGTACGACATGCACCGAAATTCACCGCTCCCTGCGTGCCGGCCCGGGGGCCGGGCGCGCTGTGGTTCGTCGTCGTGGCAGCACCCGGGCCAGTCGCTTCCTGATCCGGGAGTTCTTGCTCCGGGCGGCCAGGGCCGCCTTCGCGCCCGAGGAGCTGCGCGCCAGGCACAGCAGCACTCCGATCGCGGACATGGCCGACAGCATGGCGGAACCGCCGTAGGAGAACAGCGGGAGCGGGACACCCGCGATGGGCAGCAGTCCCAGCGCCGACCCCAGGTTGATCATGGCCTGCGCCATGATCCAGGTGGTGGCGGCTCCCGCGGCGTACCTGACGAAGGGATCCTTCGTACCGATGGCCACACGGATACCCGCGTAGCCTAGTGCCGCGAAGAGACCGATCACCGACAGCGTCCCCACCAGACCGAGTTCCTCGCCGGTCGCGGCGAAGATGAAGTCGGTGTGCGCCTCGGGCAGCTGGCCCCACTTCTCCACGCCGGCGCCGAGGCCGGTGCCGAAGCCGCCGCCGAGGGCGAACGAGTACACGCCGTGCAGGGCCTGGAAGCAGGCGCCCTCCGGGTCGAGCTTGGTGACCCCGATGCAGCCCAGGCGCTCGGCCCGGTGCGGGACGGTGATCACCAGGGCGGTGCAGACCACGACCGCCACGCCGAGGGTGGCCACGAACAGCCGCAGCGGTGCGCCGACCATCCAGAGCAGCGCGAACACCATGGCCACCAGGATCATCGAGGTGCCCATGTCACCGCCGATCATGATCAGCGCGAGCAGCAGCAGGGCGCCCGGCACCAGCGGCACCAGCAGGTGCTTCCAGGAGGTGAGGGTGCCGGCCTTCTGCTTGCGGGCGAGCAGGTCGGCGCCCCAGAGCACCAGCGCGAGCTTGGCGAACTCGGAGGGCTGGAACTGGAAGAACCCGAAGTCCAGCCAGTTCTGGTTGCCGTTGATCCGCACCCCGATGCCGGGCACCGCGACCAATGCGAGCGCGCCGATCACCCCGAACATCACCGGGTAGACGATCACCCGCAGCACCGCCACCGGGACGGAGGCGAAGCCGGCCAGCAGGACCAGGCCGAGGATGCCGGCGATCAACTGCTTGAGGAAGTAGTACTGCGCGGTGTGGTGCTGGTTCAGCGCCAGGATCTGCGAGGCCGAGAAGACCATCATCAGGCCGAGCACGACCAGCAGCAGGGTGGTGCCGACGATCAGCAGGTACGGTGTGAGCGGCCGGTCCAGCCAGTACCGGACCCGGGCCCGGAAGGCCTGCAACCGTCCCAGCGGACCGGCCGACTTGTACTTGGTCGTGGTGGCGGAGATCACTCGCCACGGCTCGGCGGCGTCCCGCTCGGTCGCACCGGAATCCGCCCTGCCCTGCCCCGCCACCGCTCCCCGCTCCCACTCTTGTGGCTCGATCGCCTCCGGGCCGCTCCGAACCCGACACCGACGGTCGTCGCTCCCATTCCCACGGCGCGTTCGCCTCCGGGCCGCTCCGAACCCGACGGCGCGGCCCTTCGGCTCACTCGCCCGAGAGGCCCGACTACTCGCCCGCGGGGTCCGCCAGCTCCCGGACGGCCGCCGCGAACAGCTCGCCGCGCTCGCCGTAGTTGGTGAACATGTCCATCGAGGCGCAGGCCGGGGCCAGCAGCACCGTGTCACCCGATCGGGCGAGCGATGCGGCCGTTCGAACGATCTCGGTCATCGCCACCGCGCCAGTCTGGCCCTCGGCCGCCTCGATCACCGGCACATCCGGAGCGTGTCGCTCCAGTGCCTCGCGGATCAGCGCCCGGTCCTGCCCGATCAGCACGACCGCGCGTAGCCGCTCGGCCGCGCCCTGGACGAGGTCGTCGAAGGTCGCGCCCTTGGCCAGTCCCCCGGCGACCCAGACGATCGGCCGGTAGGCGGCCAGCGAGGCCGCGGCGGCGTGGGTGTTGGTGGCCTTGGAGTCGTCGATGTACGTGACCTCGCGGACGGTACCGACCTCGGCGATCCGGTGGGCGTCCGGGCGGAAGGCCCGCAGGCCCTCCCGGACGGCCTTCGGCTCGACCCCGTACGCCCGGGCCAGCGCCGCCGCGGCGAGCGCGTTGGCGATGTTGTGCGGGGCCGGCGGGTTGACGTCCTCGACGGAGCCCAGCTCGGCCGCGTTCTTGGCCCGGTCCGCGACGAAGGCGCGGTCGACCAGCAGGCCGTCCACGACGCCGAAGTTCGACAGGCCGGGCGCGCCGAGCCCGAAGCCGACCGCCCGGCAGCCCTCCTCGACGTCGGCCTCGCGGACCAGCGCCTCGGTGGCCGGGTCGGCCAGGTTGTACACGCAGGCCACCACGTTGCCCTCGTAGATCCGGCCCTTGTCGGCGGCGTACGCCTCCATCGAGCCGTGCCAGTCGAGGTGGTCCGGGGCCAGGTTGAGCACGGCCGCCGAGTACGGGCGCAGCGAGGGCGCCCAGTGCAGCTGGTAGCTGGAGAGCTCGACGGCGAGCACGTCGTACGGCTCCTCGGCGAGCACCGCGTCCAGCACCGAGACCCCGACGTTGCCGACGGCGGCGGTGCGCTTGCCGGCCGCGGTGAGGATCGAGGCGAGCATCTGGACGGTGGTGGTCTTGCCGTTGGTGCCGGTGACGGCCAGCCAGGGGGCGGGCTCACCGGTGCCCGGCAGCGGCTTGCGCAGCCGCCAGGCCAGCTCGACGTCGCCCCAGACGGGCACCCCGGCCGCCTCGGCAGCGGCGAACAGCGCGCTGTCGGGGGCCCAGCCGGGCGAGGTGACGATCAGTTCGGTGCCCTCGGGCAGGCTCGCGCCGTCGCCCAGGCGTACCGCGACGCCGGTCGCCTCCAGCTCGGCGGCGCGGGCCCGCAGGCCCTCGCCGCCACCGCCGTCGACCACGGTGACGTTCGCGCCGAGCCCGTTCAGGACGCGCGCTGCGCTGATGCCCGAGACGCCGAGTCCGGCGACGACGACGGGCAGGTCAGAGAAGTCAGGGTTCGTCATCCGGTCCGGTATCCCGCGTAGAAGAGGCCGAGGCCGACGGCCACGCACAGGCCCTGGATGATCCAGAAGCGGACCACGACCAGGACTTCGCTCCAGCCCTTGAGTTCGAAGTGGTGCTGTAGTGGCGCCATCTTGAAGACGCGCTTGCCGGTCATCCGGAAGGAGCCGACCTGGATGATCACCGACAGGGTGATGATCATGAAGAGGCCGCCGAGCAGGATCAGCAGCAGCTCGGTGCGCGAGCAGATCGCCAGACCGGCCAGGGCGCCGCCGAGGGCGAGCGAGCCGGTGTCACCCATGAAGATCTTGGCGGGCGAGGTGTTCCACCAGAGGAAGCCGAAGCAGGAGCCCATCAGGGCGGCGGCCACGACGGCGAGGTCCAGTGGGTCCCGGACGTCGTAGCAGGCATTGGTGGCGGAGAGGAAGTAGGCGCAGCTCTGTCCGTACTCCCAGACGCCGATGAAGGTGTACGCACCGAAGGCCATCACCGAGGCACCGGTGGCGAGACCGTCCAGACCGTCCGTCAGGTTCACGCCGTTGGAGGTCGCCGCGATCATGAAGTACGCGAAGATGACGAACAGCACCGGGCCGATCGACCACTTGAAGTCGCGCACGAAGGACAGCGACTGGGAAGCCGGGCTGAGCCCGCGGTCGTCGTGGAACTGCAGCGCCAGGATGGCGAACACCAGGCCGACGATCGACTGGCCGGCCAGCTTCGCCTTGGCCCGCAGACCGAGCGAGCGGCGCTTGACGACCTTGATGTAGTCGTCCAGGAAGCCGACCAGGCCGAGGCCGGTGGTCAGGAAGAGCACCAACAGCCCGGAGGCGGTCGGGCTCTCGCCCGTTATCGCCTTGGTGCCGAAGTACGCGATCAGGGTCGCCAGGATGAAGGCGATGCCGCCCATCGTGGGCGTGCCCTTCTTGCTGTGGTGCGCCTTGGGACCGTCGTCACGGATGTACTGGCCGTAGCCCCCTCGGGCGAGCAGCTTGATCAGGGCGGGCGTGCCGACCAGCGAGAGGATCAGGCCGATCATCCCGGAGAAGAGGATCTGCTTCATCATCGGGCAACACCGTCCGCCAGGAGGGCCTCGGCCACCTTCTCCAGCCCCACCGAACGGGACGCCTTCACCAGGACCACATCCCCCGGCCGCAGCTGACTGCGCAGCAGCTCGACCGCCGCGTCCGCGTCGGACACCAGCACCGACTCCTCACCCCACGAACCTTCGTTCCTCGCGCCGAGTTCCATGCAGGCCGCCTCGCGTCCGCCGACCGCCACCAGCTTGGTGACGTCCAGCCGGACGGCGAGCCGTCCGATGGCGTCGTGCTCGGCCAGGCTGTCCTCGCCGAGCTCCCGCATCTCGCCGAGCACCGCCCAGGTACGGCGGCGCTCCGGACCGCGGCCGCCCATCGAGACCAGCGCCCGCAGCGCGGCCCGCATCGAGTCGGGGTTCGCGTTGTAGGCGTCGTTGACGACGGTGACACCATCGGCCCGGTCGACGACCTCCATGCGCCAGCGGGACAGCGCACCCGCCTCGCCCAGAGCTGCCGCGGTGTCGTCGACGGTCATCCCGAGCTCCGTCGCCACCGCGGCGGCGGCGAGGGCGTTCGAGACGTGGTGCTCACCGTACAGGCGCAGCTGCACGGGAGCGGAACCGGCCGGGGTGGTGAGCGTGAACGATGGCCGCCCGGTGGCGTCCAGGCGAACGTCGGTCGCCCGGACGTCGGCGTCCGGGGACTCCCCGAACAGGACGACCTTGGCCTTGGTGCGGGAGGCCATCGCGCGCACCAGCCGGTCGTCCGCGTTGAGGATCGCGGCGCCCTCGGCGGGCAGCGCCTCCACCAGCTCGCCCTTGGCCTCGGCGATCGCCTCCTGGGAGCCGAACTCGCCGACGTGAGCGGTGCCGACGTTGAGCACCAGGCCGATCCGCGGCGGGGTGATCGAGGTGAGGTACTCGATGTCGCCCTTGTGCCGGGCGCCCATCTCCATCACCAGGTGCCGGGTGCCGTCCTCGACCCGCAGCGCGGTCATCGGGTGGCCGATCTCGTTGTTCAGCGAGCCGGGCGGGAAGACGGTCTCGCCGTGGCGCTGGAGCAGCTGGGCGATCAGGTCCTTGGTGCTGGTCTTGCCGGCCGAGCCGGTCAGCGCGACCACCGTGGTGCCCTCGGCCCGGGCGACCACGGTCCGGGCCAGCCGGCCGAGCGCCTCCACCACACTGTCGACCAGGACGGCGGGCACGCCGACGGGGCGGGAGGCCAGCACCGCGACGGCGCCGGCCTCGACCGCCGTGGTCGCGTAGTCGTGGCCGTCCACGTGCTCGCCGACGAAGGCCGCGAACAGGCCGCCGGGGCGGACCTTCCGCGAGTCGACCTCGACCGGGCCGGTGACCAGGGTGTCCGGGTCGGCGCCGTCCAGGGTGCCTCCGACGGCGGTCGCCACCTCGGCGAGGGTCAGTGCGATCACTGCTGCTCTACTCCTCGGTCGCCCCGCTCGGCCGTGGTCCGCGCGATGGATTCGCGCAGCACCTCCCGGTCGTCGAAGGGGCGGATCTCGTCTCGTACGTACTGGCCGAGCTCGTGGCCCTTGCCGGCCACCAACACGGTGTCCCCCGCCCGGGCGCGGGCGACCGCGAGTCGGATCGCCTCCGCCCGGTCGGGGACGACCAGGACGGCCCCGCGCTCGGCCTCGGGCACCGCGGCGGCGCCGGTCAGCATGCTGGCGAGGATCGCCAGCGGGTCCTCGCTGCGCGGGTTGTCACTGGTCAGCAGGGCGGTGTCGGCGAGCCGGGCGGCGATGGCGCCCATCGGGCCGCGCTTGTGCGGGTCGCGGTCGCCGCCGCAGCCGACGACGACGTGCAGCCGGCCCTTGGTGACCTCGCGCAGCGAGGCGAGGACGGCCTGCAGGGCGTCCGGCTTGTGGGCGTAGTCGACCACGGCGACGAACGGCTGTCCGCCGTCCACCCGCTCCAGTCGGCCCGGCACACCGGGGACGGCGGCCACTCCGGCCACCGCCCGCTCCAGCGGCAGCCCGGCGGCGACCAGCACGGTGATCGCGGCCAGCGCGTTGGCCACGTTGAACGGGCCGGGCAGCGGGACGGAGGCGTCGGCCTCGGCGCCGTCCGGACCGACCACCCGGAAGGTGGAGCCGGCCGGTCCGAGCTGGACGTCCACGGCCCGCCAGTCCGCCCCGGCATCACCGGTCGCGGAGAAGGAGGTCACCGGGATCTCGGCCTCGGCGGCGAGCCGGCGCCCGTACTCGTCGTCCAGGTTGACCACCCCGTGGCGGGACTTGCCGGCCTGGAACAGCCGGGCCTTCGCCTGGAAGTAGTCCTCCATGTCCGGGTGGAAGTCGAGGTGCTCGGGGGTGAGGTTGTTGAACAGCGCGACGTCGTACGTCACCCCGTCGGTACGGCCGAAGACCAGGGCGTGGCTGGAGACCTCCATGGTCACCGCGTCCGCGCCGCGCTCGGCCATCACGCCGAGGATCGCGTGCAGGTCGGTGGCCTCGGGGGTGGTGCGCTCGCTCTTGATCCGCTCGTCCCCGACCCGCATCTCGACGGTGCCGATCACGCCCGGGCTGCGCCCGGCGCCGCGCAGCCCGCCCTCGACCAGGTACGAGGTGGTGGTCTTGCCGTTGGTGCCGGTCAGCCCGATCATCAGCAGCCGCTCGGACGGATGGCCGTAGACGATCGCGGCCAGCTCGCCCATCCGGCCCCGCGGCCGGTCCACGACCAGCAGCGGCAGCCCGGTGGGGGCGGCCAGCTCGGCGCCCGCCGGGTCGGTCAGCACGGCCACCGCACCGGCGTCCGCGGCCTTGGCGGCGAAGGCCGCGCCGTGGTGGTTGGCGCCCGGGAAGGCCACGTACACATCACCCGGGCGCACCGCGCGGGAGTCGTGGGTGACGCCGGTGACGGCACCGCCCTCGACGGGCGGCAGGCCCAGCCGGGCGGCCAGCTCGGCGAGCGGCAGGGCGACGGGTCCGGTCGGGCGCGGCGGACTCACGGTGGTTTGATCGGGTTTCGGCACGGCGGGAAGGCTATCCGCCGAAGGGTGCCCAGGGCCAAACCGGGCCTCCGCCGCGCCGCCGTCCGCACCGGCCCGCTGGTTGCTCATCCTCGTTCACGGCTTCCACTCGACGGGCAGGTTCGGCGCCTGGCTTCCGCTCGGCGGGACCTGCATGGTCTTCAGGGTGAACTCCATCACCTGCTTGAACACCGGGCCGCACAGCTGGCCGCCGAAGTGCCCGTTGACCGGGCCCTGGAGGGTACAGGACACGGTGTAGCGGGGGGCGTCGGCGGGGGCGAAGCCGATGAAGGAGGCGGTGTAGCCGTCATAGCCCTTGCCGTCGGCGGCGCCCCGGTTGGCGGTGCCGGTCTTGCCGGCGACCCGGTAACCGGGGATGGCGGCCTTGCCGCCGGTGCCCTGCTCGTCGTCGACGACCGACTCCAGCATCGAGGTGAGGGTCTTGGCGGTCTGCTCGCTGACCACCCGGCTCTGCTCGCCCGGCGGGGTCGCGGTGTACTTGCCGTCCGGCCCGGTGATGCCCTGGACGATGCTCGGCGCCACCCGCACCCCGCCGTTGGCGATGGTCGAGTACACCGAGGTGGCCTGCAGCGCGTTCATCTGCAGCGGGCCCTGGCCGAAGGCGATGTTGTACTTCTCCGAGGCGACCAGGTCCTCCGGCTTCTTGAGCATCCCCGGGGTCTCCCCGGGGAAGTTCAGGCCGGTCGGCCGGGCCACGCCGAACTTGCGCATGTAGCCGTCCAGGATCTGGTTGGCCTTCTGCTGGTCGCCGTCGCCGAGGGTCTCGACCGCCTCGATGGTGCCGATGTTGGAGGACTTGGCGAGCACCCCGGCCAGGGTCAGGTACCAGTCGCCGTGCTCGACGTCGTCCTTGAACTGCTGCCCGGCCCGGACCAGCCGGTTGGGCACGGTGACCCTGGTGTCCCAGTTGGCCTTGCCGGAGTCGAGGACGGCGGCCAGGCTCATCAGCTTGGCGGTGCTGCCCGGCTCGTAGGCGTCGACCAGGGCCGGGTTGCCCATCTGGGACTGCTTGGCGAGGCTCAGGTCGTTCGGGTTGAAGCCGGGCGCGCTGGCCATCGCGATGACCTGGCCGGTCTTCACGTCCTGGACCACGACGTAGCCCTTCTCCGCGCCGGAGTTGGCCACCTGGTCGGTGATCGCCCGCTGGGCGGCCCACTGGACGTCGCGGTTGATGGTCAGCTTGATGTCGCTGCCGGGCACCGCCGGGTCCATCGAGCCCCCGGCGGTGGGCACCAGCCGCCCGCCCGACTGGGCGTAGCTGCTGTGGCCGTCCTTGCCGACCAGCTGCTTCTGGTACTG
The DNA here is from genome assembly GCF_042724935.1 of Kitasatospora sp. NPDC127060. Classification (NCBI taxonomy): domain Bacteria; kingdom Bacillati; phylum Actinomycetota; class Actinomycetes; order Kitasatosporales; family Streptomycetaceae; genus Kitasatospora; species Kitasatospora sp. NPDC127060. The sequence goes on along the minus strand of NZ_JBHXEG010000112.1, from coordinate 8,885 downwards.
CAGCTCCAGCCCGCCGGCGCCCTCGCCCTCGCCGTTGACGAAGCCGACCAGGTTGGCGGCCAGGCCCTCGGCCGGGTAGATCCGCTTCTGGGTCTCCCGGTTGAACACCCCGGCCAGCGGGTTGACGCACTCGTTGTCCATCCGGGTGCGCCCGCCCTGGTCGGCGGGCTTGCCGAGCAGCTTCTTCTGGGCCTGGCAGGTGCGCGAGCCGGCCTTCTTCTCCAGGCCCGCCTTGAGGTCGCTGATCTGGTTCTTGGCGGCCGGGGTCTGCTGCGCGGCGAGCCGCTTGTAGCGGGTCTTGGGGGTGTGCAGGTCGGCGGCGATCTTCTCCTTGGCGACGCCGACGATCGGCGACAGCAGGGCGGCCGCCTGCTCCGGCGCGTCCGGGATGCCGGTGGCCTCGGGGGTGAACATCGCCGGGTCGGCGGTGATGTCGTACGCGTCCACGGTGGCGGCCAGCGCGACGCCGTCGGAGGACGTTATCGAGCCGCGCTCGGCGGTGATCGGGATGTTCAGGTAGCGGTTGGTGTTGGCGTCGGCGGCCAGCGCGTCGGCGTCCACCAACTGGAGCTGCACCAGGCGCCCCGCGAACACCGAGAACACCAGCGACAGCGCCACGGTGATCACCCGCAGCCGGCGCTTCGGCTCCGCCAGCCGCAGCGCCCTGGCGCGCTGGGGCAGCCGGGACTTCGGGCGCGGCCGCACCGCCGCCTGGCTGCGGGCCGGCGGACGGCCCTCCGGACGGCGCTGCTGCGGTGCCCGCGGGGTACGGGCGGCGGCGGCCTTGGCGGGCTGCGCCTTGGCCGACTGGCCGCGCGCGGTCGAGCCCTTCGCCGGCTGCGCCTTCGGCGGCTGGGGCTTGGCGGGCTGGACCTTCCCGGACTGGCCGCGGACGCTCTGGCCGTTGGCAGGCTGCCCCTTCGCGGGCTGGCTGCGCCCGGTGGCGGGCCGGGCCGTCCCGGCCCGCGGCGGCTGGCGCCGACCGGAGCCCGAACCGGAGCCTGACGGCTGACGAGGCGTCGTCATCGGGTACCACCCCCGTGCTGGGCCGGCGAGGACGTCACCGGGTTGAGCTGGATCACCGAGTCACCGGCCGAGGCCGCCGGGCTCGGCGGCGGCGCCTGGGGGCTCGGCTGCGCCGGCGGCTGGGCACCGGGTGAGGTGCTCGGCGCGGCGCTCTGCTGCGCCGGGGCCGGGGACGCCTTCATCGGCCACGGCTCGACCGTCGACTTCTTCACCGGCGGGCTGTCCTGCGCCGGTCCGGGCGTGCCGATCACCTTGCCGCCGTTCGGCACGTCCAGGAAGGCCATCCCGCCGGCCGGGACCATGCCCAGCTCGGCGGCCCGCTTGGCCAGCGCGTCCGGGGCCGAGCTCTGATCGATCTCGTGCTGGAGACTCTGCTGCTCGTCGGTCGCCTTGGTGGTCTGCTTCTGCAGCCGGGACAGCTCGAAGGAGCCCTCGTTGAGCGCCGTGTTCAGCGCCAGCAGCCCGAGCAGCCCCGCCGCCAGCAGCACCACCACGAGCACCGCGAACGGGGTGCGCCCCCGCACGGGGCGCCGCCCCGGCCGGACCGTGATCCGCGCCCTGCCCTGCCCGGGCAGTCCTCCCCGCCCCGCCCGGACCTCACCGGCCACCGGCCCCACCGCTCTCCTCCGCCCTTCGGACCCCGCCGGAGCCGTTCCTCAGCCCCGCTTGCTTCGGTCCCTGATCCTCTCCGCCACCCGCAGCCGTACGGGCGCGGCGCGCCGGTTCTCCTCGATCTCCGCCTCGGTCGCCAGCTCGGCACCGCGGGTGATCAGTTTGAGCCAGGGCTGGTGCTCCTCCGGGATGAACGGGAGCCCCGGCGGGGCGGTGCTGGTCGAGCCGGCGGCGAAGCACTGCTTCACCAGCCGGTCCTCCAGCGACTGGTACGACATCACGACCATCCGGCCGCCGAGCGCGAGGACGTCCAGCGCCCCCGGGATCGCCCGCTCCAGGACCTCCAGCTCGCCGTTGACCTCGATCCGCAGCGCCTGGAACGTCCGCTTGGCGGGGTTGCCCCCGGTCCGGCGGGTCGCCGCCGGGATGGCGTTGCGCACCAACTCGACCAGACGCGCGCTGTTGGTGAACGGTTCCTTCTCCCGCTCCCGCAGGATGACCGAGGCGATCTTCCCGGCGAACCGCTCCTCGCCGTACACCTTGAGGATCCGGGCCAGGTCGCCGTGGCCGTAGGTGTTCAGCACCTCCGCCGCGCTGATCCCCCGGGTCTGGTCCATCCGCATGTCCAGCGGCGCGTCCTGGGCGTAGGCGAAGCCGCGGTCGGCCTCGTCCAACTGCATCGAGGAGACGCCGAGGTCGAACAGGATGCCGTCCACCTCGTCGATGCCCAGTCGCTCCAGCACCTCGGGGATCTCGTCGTACACCGCGTGCACCAGGGTGGCCCGGTCGCCGAAGGGGGCCAGCCGCTCGCCGGACAGCTTCAACGCCTGCGGGTCGCGGTCCACCGCGACCAGCCGCACCTCGGGGAACTGGGTCAGCAGCGCCTCGCTGTGCCCGCCGAGGCCGAGGGTGGCGTCCACCACCACGGCGCCGGGGCGCGAGATCGCCGGGGCCAGCGCGTCCATGCACCGCTGCAGCATCACCGGAACGTGCTTGGGACCCGGTTCGTTGGTGGTCATGCGCGGTGGCGCCCTTCCTCGGTGCGGAGCAGCCCGACGACCGGGAGCTCCGACCATTCTCGCCCACCGCCTGCCGGCGCGACGACGCGGCCCGTGGTCCCCGCCCGCTCTGGGGGAAGGTCGTGGACGCCCGGCGCCGGGGAAGGTGCGCCAGGTGAACACGGAGCGGGTGGAGGCCACGGGCCGCATCGACCGGGCCGCACACCGGCCGGAACGGCCCGGTTGACGGGCTGCGGCGGGTGTGCTCCAACGCGGCGCAACTCTATCGCGCGGACCCCTCCAGTCAATGGCCCGCTCCGGCGCACCACCCGGGCGGCGGTACGGATCACCGCAGGTCGCGGCCGTCCGGGCAGCTCGGCGGGGGCACCGGCCGGGGGCCTCCGGCGAGCGCCGCGCGCCCCCACCGAGCGACCGGGTGCGAACCCACCTCGGGGCCGGCTCCGGAACCCGCGCCGGGACGACTCCGGGACCAGCCCGGACAAACCCTCCCGTTGTCGCTATGCGCTCGATCACAGCGGTGCGTTCTGTAGCTCTCCACCCCACCGCGGAGCCCCGGATCGCACTAACGTCGCCCCCATGACAGTGACTCCCGACCGGCCCAGGCCGAACGCCGCTGCCGACTCCGCCGGACCCACCATCATCGACCGCTTCGTCACCTCCAACCGCGAGTACGCGGTGACCTTCCGGGACGGCGGCATGGACGCCCGCCCGGTCCAGAAGATCGCCGTGGTGGCCTGCATGGACGCCCGGCTCGACCTGTTCGCGGCGCTCGGCCTCGAACTGGGCGACGCACACGTCATCCGCAACGCCGGCGGCGTCGTCACCGACGACACCATCCGGTCCCTGACGATCAGTCAGCGCGCCCTGGGCACCCGCTCGATCGCCCTGATCCACCACACCGGCTGCGGCCTGCTCGGCCTCACCGAGGACTTCCGCCGCGAGCTGGAGCTGGAGGTCGGCCAGCGCCCGCAGTGGGCGGTGGAGGCCTTCGTCGACCTGGACAGCGACGTCCGCCAGTCCATGCAGCGGGTGCGCACGTCCCCGTTCCTGCTGCACACCGACGACGTCCGCGGCTTCGTCTTCGACGTCCACACCGGGCTGCTGCGCGAGATCCGGTAGCGCGGGCGCCCGCCCGCCCGGAGGCCCGCCCGCTCCCCCGCCCGCGCATTCGGGGGCGGCCGAATGGTGACTTCTGGCCGCCGAACGGGGGAGAATGCGCCTGCCGGTCGGACCCCGAACCACCTGGGGCGGCCGGGCCGCAGGCCGCCCACCGGCGCCGGCTCCTCCTTCGGAACCGCCCCCGGGACGGCCGCGTCAAGCATGGGGTGGGGTCCGGCCTCGGGTGGGGCGGGCGCAGCGTGCCAGGGAGCGTAAACGGGTGACGAGCTACAACGATCAGGCCGGTCTCGGCAGTCCTGCGGGGGGCGAGCAGCGGGCGAACGGGTACCGTCCGGTCGGGCTCCCGGAGCTGGCCGCGGTCGTGGACCGGGTCCGTACCAACATCGAGAGCGTGATCGAGGGCAAGCCGGAGGCCATCCGGATCGCCCTGACCGTCCTGCTCGCCGAGGGCCACCTGCTGCTGGAGGACGTGCCCGGCGTCGGCAAGACCATGCTGGCCAAGGCGCTCGCCAAGTCCGTCGACTGCACCGTGCGCCGCATCCAGTTCACCCCGGACCTGCTGCCCTCGGACGTCACCGGCACCAACATCTACGACCAGCAGCGGCACGACTTCGAGTTCCGCCCGGGCGCGATCTTCGCCCAGATCGTGGTCGGCGACGAGATCAACCGCGCCTCGCCCAAGACCCAGTCCGCACTGCTGGAGTCCATGGAGGAGCGTCAGGTCACCATCGACGGCACCAGCTACGAGCTGCCCTCGCCGTTCATGGTGGTGGCCACCCAGAACCCGGTCGAGATGGAGGGCACCTACCCCCTCCCGGAGGCCCAGCGGGACCGCTTCATGGCCCGGATCTCGATCGGCTACCCCAGCCCCGAGGCCGAGTTCGCGATGCTCGACGTGCACTCCGGCGCCAACCCGCTGGACGACCTCCAGGCCGTCGCGCACGCCGCGGACATCCTCAAGCTGGTCGAGCTGGTCCGCACCGTGCACATCGCCGACCCGGTCCGCCGCTACGCCGTCGACCTGGTCGGCGCCACCCGCACCAGCCCCGAGCTGCGGCTGGGCGCCTCGCCGCGCGCCACCCTGCACCTGGTCCGGGCCGCCCGCGCCGCCGCCGCGCTGGACGGGCGCGACTACGTCACCCCGGACGACATCCAGCGCCTGGCCGTGCCGGTCCTCGCGCACCGCCTGATGCCGACCGCCGAGACCCAGCTCGGCCGCCGCACCGCCGAGCAGATCGTGACCGACCTGGTCGCCCGGCTGCCGCTGCCGCGTCCGCAGGGCGGCCCGGCCGTCCGGAGGGGCTGAGGTGGCCTCATCCGACCCGACGGGCGGACTGCGGGCCGGCCTGCGCGGCCTCACCACCCGGGGCCGCTCCTTCCTCGCCGCCGGTCTGACCGCGGTGGTCTGCTCCTACCTGCTCGACCAGGACGCGCTGCTGCGGGTCGGCGTGCTGCTCGCCGCACTGCCGCTGGCCGCCGCCGCGGTGGTCGCCAACACCCGCTACCGGGTGGCCAGCGGACGCCGGCTCAGCCCGCACCGGGCGATCGCCGGCCAGGAGGCCCGGGTCCACCTGCGGGTGGACAACGTCTCCCGGGTGCCCACCGGGCTGCTGCTCCTGGAGGACCAGGTCCCGTACGTGCTCGGGCCGCGCCCGCGCTTCGTGCTGGACCGGGTCGAGCCGCGCGGCTACCGCGAGGTGTCCTACCGGGTCCGCTCCGACCTGCGCGGCCGCTACCCGCTGGGGCCGCTGCAGCTGCGGCTGTCCGACCCGTTCGGGATGTGCGAGGTCAACCGCGCCTTCACCGCCTCCGACGTGCTCACCGTCGTCCCCCAGGTGCAGGCGCTGCCGCAGGTGCGGCTCACCGGCGAGTGGATCGGCCAGGGCGAGAGCCACACCCGCACGCTGGCGCTGGCCGGCGACGACGACGTGATCCTGCGCGAGTACCGGCCCGGCGACGACCTGCGCCGGGTGCACTGGCGTTCCACCGCCCGGTACGGCGAGCTGATGGTGCGCCGCGAGGAGCAGCCGCAGAAGGCCCGCGCCACCGTCCTGCTGGACACCCGCGAGGTGGGCCACCGGGGCATGGGCCCCGCGTCCTCCTTCGAATGGGCGGTCAGCTGCGCCGCCTCCGTCGCCGTGCACCTGCTGGAGCGCGGCTACCAGACCCAGTTGCTCACCGACACCGGCCACTGGGTGCCCGGGCCCGGCAGCGGCGGGCACAACGTCGCCGCCGACACCTCCGGGCTGATCCTGGACGCCCTCGCGGTCGCCGACCTGTCCGACGGCGCCGGGCTCTCCCGCGCCGAGGAGCCGCTGCGGGCCGGCGGCGAGGGCCTGCTGGTCGCCGTCCTCGGCGACCTGGACAAGGCGCAGACCGCCCGGCTGGCCCGGCTGCGCGGCCGTACCGGCGGGGCCGTCGCCTTCCTGCTCGACACCGGCACCTGGGCCGGTCTGCGGATGCTCGCCCCCGACACCGGCGGGGAGGAGTTCCGCGAGCGGGTCCGGGAGCTGCGCCAGGCGGGCTGGACGGTCCTGCCGGCCCGGGCCGGCGACTCCGTGCCGGACCTGTGGCGGGCCGCCGACGGCGCCAAGACCACCGCCCCCTACCGAGAAGAGGCCGGCGCGTGACCCCCCGGGCCAAACTGACCGTCTACTCGGCGCTGGCCACCGCCCTCGCCTCGCTGTGCATGCTGCCGCTGCTGACCACCCGCAGCTGGCTCACCCACGCCTTCCTGGTGATCGCGGTGATCTCGGCGGTCGGCGCGGGCCTGCGCCGGTCCCCGCTGTTCCGCTGGACGGTGCCGGTGGCCCAGGTGCTGGTGCTGCTCCTGCTGATGCTGATCGGCTTCGCCGGCTCCGGGATGACCGGCGGCGTACTGCCCGGCCCGTCCGCTATGCGGGTGCTGAGCCGGGTCTTCTCGGCCGGCCTCGACGACGTCACCCAGTACGCCATCCCGGCGCCGCCGACCGCCGGCCTGCGGCTGATCCTGGTCTCCTCGGTCGGCCTGATCGCCGTGCTGGTGGACGCCGTCGCGGTGACGTACCGGCGCTCGGCACTGGCCGGGCTGCCGCTGCTGGCGCTCTACTCGATCGGCAACGGCCTGGCCGGGGAGCACAGCAGCTGGGTCTGGTTCGGCTGCGCCGCGGCCGGCTACCTGGTGCTGCTGTTCGCCGAGGGCCAGGACCGGGTCTCCCGCTGGGGCCGGGTCTTCCGAGGCAGCGCGCGCGGCACGGTGACCTCCACCCAGGTCAGCCTCGGCGGCCAGCAGGTCGGCGTGCTGGCGCTGGCCCTGGCGCTGCTGCTGCCGGTCTTCCTGCCGCGCTGGGACCTCGGGCTGTTCGACTCCGGCTCCGGCGGGTCGTCCGGCAAGGGCACCGCCGGGAGCGTGACCACCAGCCTCGACCCGCTGGTCAGCCTGGAGGCGGCGATCACCAAGCCGTCCGACACCGAGCTGCTCACCTACACCCTGGACAGCGACCTCGCCGACCAGATCTATCTGCGTACCGGCTCGCTGGACCAGTTCGACGGCACCAACTGGAAGCTCAGCAGCACGGTGGTCAGCGACCTGCCGGCCACCATGCCCGCCCCCGAGGGCCTGCGGGTCACCGACGTCCCCCGGATCCAGGGCGACTTCCAGGTCAGCGACAAGCTGGAGAAGAGCTGGCTGCCGATGCCGTACCCGGCCGCCTCCGTCCAGGTCCCCAAGCGCGGTGACTGGAAGCTCGACCCGATGACCCGCACCGTCCTGCCGACCAACGACAAGGCGATCCGCGGCCTGCACTACACCGTCAGCGCGCTGGACCTGCGCCCCACCGCCGACGAGCTGCGCACCGCGCCGCTCGCCCCGCAGGACATCCGGGAGCACTACACCGCCATCCCCTCCGACCTGCCGTCCGTGGTGGCCGAGCAGGCCAAGGCGGTCACCGCCGGCGCCCGCAACGACTACGACCGGGCGACGGCCCTGGTGAACTGGTTCACCGGCCCGCAGTTCAAGTACGACACCTCGGTCGACGGCGGCACCGGCAGCGACGCCATCGCGGTCTTCCTGCGCGACCACCGGGGCTTCTGCGTGCACTTCGCCTCCACCATGGCCGCGATGGCCCGGGTGCTGAAGATCCCGGCCCGGGTCGCGGTCGGCTTCACCCCCGGTGACAGCAAGGGCGGCAACGTCTACTCGGTCAGCGGCCGGATGTACCACGCCTGGCCCGAGCTGTACTTCTCCGGCTACGGCTGGACTCGCTTCGAGCCGACCCCGAGCCGGGGCGTGCCGACCCACTACACCGAGGGGTCCAGCACCCCGACCACGGCTCCCAGCCAGCAGGCGACCGCCGCCGCGACCAGCGCGGCGGCCGTCCCGGCGCCGACCAATAGCTCCGACTGCACCGCCAAGCAGCACCAGCTGGGCGACTGCGGCCCCAAGGGCAAGGCCGTCAGCACCGCCGCCGAGGAGTCCTGGCTGCTCTCCGGGCAGGTGCTCGGCACCCTGGCCGTGGTGATCGGACTGATCGCCCTGTTGCTCGTACCGATGTTCTGGCGGACGGCCGTGCGCCGTCGCCGGCTCGGCGGCGGCGGGCGCCGCCGGCCGGGCGGGGACGGTCCGGCCGAGCTCACCGACGCCCAGGTGCTGGCCGCCTGGGACGAGCTGGTCGACTCCGCCTGGGACGTCGGAATTCCCCCGGACGAGTCACGCACGCCGCGCTCGGCCGCCCGCCGGATCACCGAGACGGCGGACCTGGACGCGGATGCGGCAGCCGCCGCCGGGCGCCTGGCCCTGGCCACCGAACGGGTGCTCTACGCCCCTCCCGGGCAGGTCACCACCGCCCCGCTGGCCGCCGACGTCCGCACCGCCCGGCGTGCCCTGTGGGCCCACACCCGCCGGGCCGGCCGGGTCCGGGCGCTGCTGCTGCCGCCGTCCTCGGCGCAGCTGTGGTGGCGGATCTCCGAGGCGCTGCGGGCGGCCCGGGCGGGCGCCGCCACCCGGACCGGCCGGGCCGCCGAGGCGGTCTCCGGCCCGGTGCGGCGGGTGGTCACCCGCGGCAAGCGGTCCACCCCGGAGTCCTGACACACACGGGAGCCGGGGCGGGCAGTCGATGGACTGCCCGCCCC
>NZ_JBHXEG010000111.1:0-25161 GCF_042724935.1 Kitasatospora sp. NPDC127060 | reverse complement strand
ACAACTGCCCACAGGGTCGGCGGTCCGAAAATCACCCAGCCCCCGGAGCACCCACCCCCGGAACCGCCCCCGGCACCACCCACCCTCCCGAAAGCCCCCCCAACAACAGCCCCCCGCAGCGCCCCCACCCCGCCCCGAACCCCGCCGAACACCCCCAGAACCCCTCACCGCGGCACCCCCAGCACCCCCACCCCGAAATACCGCCGATCCCCACACCCCCCCATCCCCACCGGACACCCTCCCGCCGCCGTGACCGCCAACAACTCCGCCAGCTGCCCCGCCCCGAACCCCGGATGCAGCGCCGCCGCCACCGCCACCGCCCCCGTCACGTGCGCCGCCGCCATCGAGGTCCCCGCCAGCGCCGCGTACTGCCCGCCCGGCCAGTCCGAGATGATCGCCCCCTGCGCCCCGCCGTCCGGATCCCCGCCAGGGGCTGCCAGCGAGACCCGGCCGCGCCCGTAGTTGGTGTACGAGGACGGATGCCCGTCCCGGTTGACGGCGGTCACGGTGACGACCCCGGGCAGTTCGCCGGGAAGGCGGATGCACTCGGTGCCCAGGTGGCGGCTCTGGGCCGGCTCGGAGACCCGGTCGTTGGGGCTGCGTTCGTCGGTCCGGGCGGCGCCGAGGTCCTGCCCGTCGTTGCCGGCGGAGGCGACCACCACCGCACCCTTGCGCCGGGCGTACCCGACGGCCCGGCCGACGGCGGTGATCAGCGCGGCCTGGTCGCGGTCCTCGGGGCAGTTGTACTTCCACGGGTCGGCGAAGTAGCTGTCGTTGATCGCCTTGGCCCCGTGGTCGGCGGCCCAGAGCATCCCGCAGACGATGTTCTCCGCGTAGTACTGCCCGAGCGGCCCGAGCAGCCGAACCGCGGCGATCCGCACCCCGGGGGCGACCCCGGTGACGCCCTTCCCCGCCCCGGCCGCGCCGATGATCCCGGCGACGTGGGTGCCGTGCCCGCTCTCCCCGACTCCGGGGTCGGGCCGCCAGGAGCCGGTCCGGGCATCAGGACGGCCGTCGGCGCAGGAGACCGAGGCCTTCGGGTCGACGGCCGCCCGCAGGTCCGGGTGGGTGTCGTCGACGCCCGAGTCCAGCACCGCGACCAGTACCTTCCGCAGCGCATCCGCGCCCGGCGCGCCCCCGGCCGCCGTATCCCCGGTCGGCCCCGACGCCGCGTGGATCATGGCGAGGTTCCACTCCCCGCCCTCCGCCGGATCCGGAACCGTCACCGTCCCCTCGTCATCCAGCCCCTCCGAACTCCGCCCCTCCGAACTCCGCCCCTCCGAGCCCCGCCCCACCGAGCCCCGCCCCTCCGAGCTCCGCCCCACCGAGCCCCGCCCCTCCGAGCCCCGCCCCTCCGAGCTCCGCCCCTCCGACCCCCCACCCCGTCCTCCCGCCGCGAAGTCCCCCGCCCCGGCCACCGCCCGCGGCGGCCCCACCACCGGCACCGTCCGCGTCGCCCCGACCGCCGCGATCCCGGGCCGCGCACGCACCCTGTCCGCGAAGCCCCCGGTCGCGTACGCCAGCACCGCCCCGATCTGCGGGTACGCCTGCACCACCTGTCCGCCGGCCGCCCGGCTCTCCGCCCCCGCCCGGGCGGCCCCCGCGGCGTCATCCTGCACGGCCAGCACCAGGTAGCTGAGGTACGCCCGCGCGGGCCCGGACACGTACGGCACGGCGCCGCCCAGCGCCAGCGCCGCGAGCAGCATCGCCAGCAGCACCCGGACGGGCCCGCCGACCCTGCGGCGACGGACCCGCCGGTGCCGGCCCACTCCGACGCGCCCGGACTGGTGCGCCTGCGCCATCCCACGCTCTCCGCTCGTCGGTCCGGTGAGGCCGCACCCCTACGGCCCGGTCACGGTCTGATCACGCGCCCGATTCCTCACCATATGAGCCGATCATCATTCCCGCCCCCGCAACTACACCCCCCGCCGCTCGCCCGCTCGCCCGCTCGCACCCCCGCCCCCCTCGTACCGTCGCGTCCTCGCGCCCCCGCGTCCCACCTCACTTGTCAGTCCCACCCGGCACCATGGGGGCATGGCGCCCCAGCACCCGACCCCACCCGCCGACACACCCGAGCCCGACGCGCCCCAGCCCGACGCGCCCCAGCCCGCCGACCCCCTGGCCGGGTTCGCCCCGATCACCCGGGCCTGGTTCACCGGTGCCTTCTCCGCCCCCACCACCGCCCAGTCCGAGGCCTGGCGCGCCATCCAGCGGGAGACGGACGTCCTGGTGGTCGCCCCCACCGGCTCCGGCAAGACGCTGGCCGCCTTCCTCTCCGCCCTCGACCGGCTCAGCAGCACCCCGCCCCCCGCCGAGCCCAAGCGCCGGTGCCGGGTGCTCTACGTCTCCCCGCTCAAGGCCCTCGCGGTGGACGTCGAACGCAACCTGCGCGCCCCGCTGACCGGCCTGCGCCAGGCCGCCGTCCGGCTGGGCCTGCCCGAGCCCGAGGTCAAGGTCGCGATCCGCTCCGGCGACACCCCGGCCGCCGATCGCCGCCGCTTCGCCACCCACCCGCCGGACATCCTGATCACCACCCCCGAGTCGCTCTTCCTGCTGCTCACCTCGGCCTCCCGGGAGGCCCTGCGAGGGGTGGACACGGTGATCCTGGACGAGGTGCACGCGGTCGCCGGCACCAAGCGCGGCGCCCACCTGGCGCTCACCCTGGAGCGGCTGGACGAGCTGCTGGACCGCCCGGCCCGCCGGATCGGCCTGTCCGCGACCGTCCGCCCGGTGGAGGAGGTGGCCCGCTTCCTGAGCCCGCAGCGCGGCGCGGTCGTCGTCCAGCCGCCCGCCGAAAAGGAGTTCGACCTCTCGGTGGTCGTCCCCGTCCCCGACCTGGACGACCTGCCTGCCGCCCCGGCCGCCGGCGGAGCCGCCGAGTCCGACCCGCAGCGCCGGCAGTCCATCTGGCCGCACGTCGAGGAGCGGATCGTCGACCTGGTCGAGGCGCACCGCTCGACCATCGTCTTCGCCAACTCCCGCCGCCTGGCCGAGCGCCTGTGCAACCGGCTGAACGAGATCGCCCACGAGCGCGCCACCGGCGCGGCCATCCCGGGGGCGCACGCCCCGGCCCAGCTGATGGGCGGCTCGGGCGCCGCCAAGGGCGCGCCCGCGGTCATCGCCCGGGCCCACCACGGTTCCGTCTCCAAGGAGCAGCGCTCGCTCGTCGAGGAGGAGTTGAAGGCCGGCCGGCTGCCCGCCGTGGTCGCCACCTCCAGCCTGGAGCTGGGCATCGACATGGGCGCCGTCGAGCTGGTCGTCCAGGTCGAGTCCCCGCCCTCGGTCGCCTCCGGCCTGCAGCGGGTCGGCCGGGCCGGCCACCAGGTCGGCGCGGTGTCCACCGGCGTCTTCTTCCCGAAGTACCGGGGCGACTTGGTGCAGTCCGCCGTGGTGACGGAGCGGATGCGGACGGGCCGGATCGAGGCCCTGCGCATCCCGCGCAACCCGCTGGACGTGCTCGCCCAACAACTGGTCGCGATGACGGCCCTGGACACGTGGCCGGTGGACGAACTGCTCACCGTGGTCCGCCGTGCCGCGCCCTTCGCCACCCTCCCCCAGTCCGCCTTCGACGCCGTGCTCGACATGCTGGCCGGCCGCTACCCCTCGGACGCCTTCGCCGAGTTGCGCCCCCGGGTGGTCTGGGACCGGGTGGCCGGCACGGTGACCGGCCGCCCCGGCGCCCAGCGACTGGCCGTCACCTCCGGCGGCACCATCCCCGACCGGGGCCTGTTCGGCGTCTTCATCGCCGGCAGCGCCGCTGCCGACGCGAAGACGGGCGGAGAGAGCGGAAAGGGCGGAAAGGGCGGCGGCCGGGTCGGCGAGCTGGACGAGGAGATGGTCTACGAGTCCCGCGTCGGCGACGTCTTCACCCTCGGCACCACCTCCTGGCGGATCGAGGAGATCACCCACGACAAGGTGCTGGTCACCCCCGCCCCCGGCGTCCCCGGCCGACTCCCGTTCTGGAAGGGCGACACCCTCGGCCGCCCGCTCGAACTCGGCCGCGCCCTGGGCGCGTTCACCCGCGAGCTGGGCGCCCTCCCGCCCGAGGCCGCCACCGAGCGCCTCAAGCGGGCCGGCCTGGACGACTGGGCCGCCGCCAACCTGCTGGACTACCTCGCCGAGCAGCGGACGGCCTGCGGTCACCTCCCCGACGACCGCACCATCGTGGTGGAGCGCTTCCGGGACGAGCTCGGCGACTGGCGGATCGTCATCCACTCCCCCTTCGGCGCCCAGGTGCACGCCCCCTGGGCCCTCGCCCTCGGAGCCCGGCTGCGTGAGAAGCACGGTCTGGACCCCCAGGTCATGCACGCCGACGACGGCATCGTGCTCCGCCTCCCGGACGCCGACCTGCTCTCCCCCGACTTCGATTTCAGCAGTCCTTCGGAACCAGCCGGTCCGGCCTCCGACGAGGCCCCGGTCGGCGCCGACGCCGCCCTGTTCGAGGCCGACGAGATCGAGCAGTTGGTCACCGACCAGGTCGGCGGCTCCGCCCTGTTCGCCTCCCGCTTCCGCGAGTGCGCCGGCCGCGCCCTGCTGCTCCCCCGCCGCAGCCCTGGCCGCCGCACCCCGCTCTGGCAGCAGCGTCAGCGCGCCGCCCAGCTGCTCGAAGTCGCTTCCGAGTACGGCTCGTTCCCGATCGTCCTGGAGGCTGTCCGGGAGTGCCTGCAGGACGTCTTCGACGTCCCCGGCCTGGTCGAGCTGATGGGGGACTTGGAGTCCCGCGCGGTCCGCCTGGTCGAGGTCACCACCCCCGAGCCCTCACCGTTCGCCCGCTCACTGCTCTTCGGCTACGTCGCCCAGTTCCTCTACGAGGGCGACTCCCCGCTCGCCGAACGCCGGGCCGCCGCCCTCTCGCTCGACTCCCGGCTGCTGTCCGAGCTGCTCGGCCAGGCCGAGTTGAGCGAGCTGCTCGATCCCCAGGTGCTCGCCGAGCTGGAGGCCGAGCTCCAACGCCTCACCCCCGAGCGCAGGATCAAGGACGCCGAGGGCGTGGCCGATGTCTTGCGGCTGCTCGGCCCGCTCACCGAGGCCGAGTTGACCGCGCGCGGCGCCGAGCCGCTCTGGGCCCTGGAGCTGGAGGCAGCCCGCCGGGTGATCCAGGTCCGGATCGCCGGCGAGCAGCGCTGGGCCGCGATCGAGGACGCCGGACGGCTGCGCGACGCGCTGGGCACCCCGCTGCCGGTCGGCGTCCCCGAGGCCTTCACCGAGCCGGTCAAGGACCCACTGGGCGATCTGCTGGCCCGGCACGCCCGGACCCACGGCCCGTTCACCGCCGCCGGGGCGGCCGCCCGCTACGGCCTGGGCACCGCGGTCGTCACCGGCACCCTCCAGCGGCTCACCGCCGCCGGCCGCCTGGTGCAGGGCCAGTTCCTCCCGGCCGAGGGCCACACCGCCGCCGAGTGGCACACCGCCCCCGAGTGGTGCGACGCCGAGGTGCTGCGCCGGCTGCGACGCCGCTCGCTGGCGGCGCTGCGCCAGGAGGTCGAGGCCGTCCCGCCGCGCGCCCTGGCAGCCTTCCTCCCGCAGTGGCAGCACCTGGGCGGCCACCGGCTGCGCGGCCCGGACGGCCTGCTCCGGGTGGTCGAGCAGCTCCAGGGCACCGCGCTGCCCGCCTCCGCGCTGGAGAAGCTGATCCTCCCGGCCCGGCTCGCCGACTACTCCCCCGGCCTGCTGGACGAGCTGATGGCGGCCGGTGAGATCGGCTGGTGCGGCGCCGGCGCGCTGCCCGGCAAGGACGGCTGGCTCAGCCTGCACCTGGCCGAGAACGCCCACCTGCTGCGCCCCGAGCCGGTCTTGCCCGCGCTCACCCCGCTGCACAGCGCCCTGATGCAGGCCCTGGCCGGCGGCTACGGGCTGTTCTTCCGCCAGCTCGTCCAGCAGCTGCCGGAGGAGGCGCCGGAGCCGGAGGTGGTCGAGGCGCTGTGGGACTTGGTCTGGGCCGGGTACGTCAGCAACGACACCCTGGCCCCGCTGCGCGCCCTGCTCGGCTCCGGCCGGACGGCGGGCGCCACCGCCCACCGCGCCCCCCGGGCCACCCCGCGCGGCCGCTACGGCGGTGCGGGCCGCGCCTTCGGCCGGACGGGCGGGGCACTGCACAGCGGCCCGCCGACGGTGGCCGGCCGCTGGTCGCTGCTGCCCGCCTTCGCCACCGATCCGACGGTCCGGGCCACCGCCCGGGCGCAGAGCCTGCTGGACCGGCACGGTCTGCTCACCCGCGGCACGGTGGCGGCCGAACGGGTGCCCGGCGGCTTCGCCGGGGTGTACCGGGTGCTGGCGGCGATGGAGGAGCGCGGCCGGGCCCGCCGGGGCTACTTCGTCGAGGGCTTGGGCGGCGCCCAGTTCGCGATGGAGGGCGCGGCCGACCGGCTGCGCTCGGTCAACGGCCGGCTGGAGCGGACCCGGGCCACCGAGTGGCCGGCCGCCCCGGCCACCGAGCCGCCGCAGCTGCTGGTGCTGGCCGCCGCCGATCCGGCGAACGCCTACGGCGCGGCACTGCCCTGGCCCGAGCCGCCCACCACTGCGGGTGCCGAGGACGGGGCCCCGGGCGCCAAGGAGTCAAAGGCCCACCGCCCCGGCCGCAAGGCGGGCGCCCTGGTGGTGCTGGTGGACGGCGAACTGGCGCTCTACGTGGAGCGGGGCGGCAAGTCCCTGCTGGCCTGGCCGGAGGAGGACGCGACCCTGGCGCTGGCCGCCGGGGCGCTCGCGGGGGCGGTCCGCGCGGGCGCGCTCGGCAGCGTCACGGTCGAGCGGGCCAACGGCGAGCCGGCGCTGGGCTCCGAGCTGGGCCGCGCCCTGGAGGAGGCGGGCTTCCACGCCATGCCCCGCGGCCTGCGGCTGAGGCCGTAGCCCGCCGCGAGGGCGGCTGGACAGCACGGAGGCCGCGGAGTCAACGACCCCGCGGCCTCCGGCCACGTCGATTCACCCGATCGGCGGCGGCTGTACCTCCGCCCGGCCCACGGCCTCCTCGCGCCCGCGTGGGCGCCGGACCGGTCCGGTCGCGTTCCGGTCGGCGTGGACCGGGATGAGACCGAGTCCCCAGCCACCGGCCGCCAGGAGCCCGAGCACCGCGCCGTCGGCCAGCTGGCCCCGGACGGCGACCAGCCACCAGGCGAGCCCTGCCACCAGCAGCGTCAGGACCCAACGGACCGACCGGGGCACCGGTCTCCGCATCCGCAGCCGTATTCGGGCCACCACACGCACCGTCGCGACTCTTCGCACGACCGCCCTCCTCCGTTCACCCCGGGGCTTTTCGTGCCCGTCGTGGACGGGCGCCCGGGAGGCAGAGGCCGGGATCAGGCGGCGACCACGTCCATCGCAGCGGCCTTGGGCGACATGTTCGCCCGGTCGGTGCCGGGGGCGGGCAGCGGAACCGGTTCGAGTACCGGCCTCAGCAGATCACCTTCGGAGAGGGTGGCCATCGCCGCAAGTTCGGCGAGCGACAGTTCGTCGCTGACCTCGCGCATGACCTCGGACATCCGGACATCGAGTGCGTCGCAGATGGCGGAGAGCAGCTCCGAAGAGGCCTCCTTCTGTCCCCGCTCGACCTCGGAGAGGTATCCGAGCGAAACCCTGGCTGCTGCCGACACCTCGCGGAGTGTGCGGCCCTGGCGCTGGCGCTGCCGACGCAGTACATCGCCCAGTAGGCGACGGAGCAGGATCATCGGTGCCTCCCTCCTCGGACTGCGGATCGAGATGTCACGTCCCCACCGTACCGCCTTGCCCGCTTCGCGTGCGGGGACCCTGGTCGTGTTCACTCTGGGCTGCAAGGCCGTCCCCCTCCTTGTTCCGGTGTCCTACCCGGGTTCGCGGGCCCCTCGTGGTACCCGACCTGGCCCACCCGGCCACCGTCACGCAACTCGTTCGCCACCTGGTTTCTGCCCAACCAGGCCGTTGGATGTAACACGATCCTCCAGCTGTGCCATACCCGCGCCCGTTCGGCAGATCCCGGTTCGGTGGAGATCCGGCCGCGGGCCCCTATCGAGTGAGCCGGCCGACCAGCAGCTCCAGTGCGGCGGTCACCGCCCCGTGACGGATTGTGGCACGCGCGCCCGACAGCAGGGGAGAGCTGACCAGAGTTCCCCCCGGGCCCGCGACCGCCAGGTGTACGGTGCCCACCGGCTGTCCGTCCTGCGGCTCCGGACCGGCCACCCCGGTCGTCGCGAGCCCGTACGTCGCGCCCAGCAGCCCGCGCACGCCCTCGGCCATCTGCCGGGCCACCACCGGGTGGACCGGACCGTACACGTCCAACAGGCCCTCGTCCACACCGAGCACCGAGGCCTTCAGCTCGGTGGCGTACGCGGTGACCGAGCCGCGGAAGGTCGCCGAGGCCCCGGGGACGTCCACCAGCGCGGCGGCCAGCAGCCCGCCGGTCAGCGACTCGGCGACGGCCAGGGTGCCGCCCTCGGCCCGCAGTGCGGCGTGCACCCGTTCGGCCAGCTGGTAGTCCGTCACCGAGGTCCCCCGTTCCTACCGGTCCGCGCGCTCCGCGGCCGTGCCCTCGCGGCGCAGTCGCACCGCCTGTCCGATGTAGTCCAGCGCGGTGGCCACGGTCAGCAGCACCGCCAGCGCCATCAGGACGGCCCGCCCGGTGGCCAGCCATCCGGTCAGCGGCAGCACGTACATGCCGACCGCGGTGCCCTGGGTCAGCGTCTTGAGCTTGCCGCCGCGGCTGGCCGGGATGACGCCGTAGCGGATCACCCAGAAGCGCATCAGGGTGATGCCGAGTTCGCGGGCGAGGATCACCACGGTGACCCACCAGGGCAGGTCGCCGAGCACCGAGAGGCCGATCAGCGCCGAGCCCATGATCGCCTTGTCGGCGATCGGGTCGGCGATCTTCCCGAAGTCGGTGACCAGGCCCTTGCGGCGGGCGAGCTCACCGTCGAACAGGTCGGTGATCATCGCGATCGCGAACGCGGCCCAGGCCACGGCCCGCCACTTGGGGTTGTGCCCGTCGTCGGCGAACAGCAGTGCCACGAAGACCGGCACCAGCAGCACCCGGATCATGGTGAGCACGTTGGCGATGTTCCAGATGCCCGGCACCGGCGGCAGCGCGGCCGCCGGTCTGCCCGGGTGGGCCGCGGCCGGGGCGCCGGGCCCCTTGGTCATTCCCCGGCTCCCGGAGCCTCGGCCCCCGCGGTCCTGGGCGCTCGCACCTGCTCCAGCGCCTCGGCGATCAGGTCGACGCCCTCGCTGGCCACCACGGTGGCCCGCCAGAACTGCCCGACCTGCGGGTCCTCGACGCCGTGCAGGGTGGTCAGGCCGTCGGTCTCCGGGGCCTGGTGGGCGGAGCGGCCCTCGACCACGCCGTCCTCGATCGACTCGATCAGCACCTCGACCTCGGTGCCGATCCGCTGCTCGGCCCGCTGGGCGGTCATCTCCTCGGCGAGCCGGCTCAGCCGGTCCAGCCGGTCGGCGACGACGTCCTCGGGCAGCTTGCCGTCGTAGGTGGCCGCCTCGGTGCCGTCCTCGTCGGAGTAGCCGAAGACGCCGATCGCGTCCAGCCCGGCGTGGGTGACGAAGCGCTCCAGCTCGGCGAAGTCCTCCTCGGTCTCACCGGGGAAGCCGACGATGAAGTTGGACCGGGCGCCGGCCTGCGGGGCCTTGTCCCGGATGGTCCCCAGCAGCTGCAGGAACTGGTCGGTGGAGCCGAAGCGGCGCATCCGGCGCAGCACCGCGGGCGCCGAGTGCTGGAACGACAGGTCGAAGTAGGGCACCACGTCGGTGGTCCCGGTCATCGCGTCGATCAGTCCGGGGCGCATCTCGGCCGGCTGCAGGTAGGAGACCCGCACCCGCTCGACCCCCTCGATGGCGGAGATCTCACCGAGCAGCGTCTCCAGCAGCCGGATGTCGCCGAGGTCCTTGCCGTACGAGGTGTTGTTCTCGCTGACCAGGACGATCTCGCGGACGCCCTCGCCGGCCAGCCACTGGGCCTCGTTCAGCACGTCGGAGGGGCGGCGGGAGATGAAGGAGCCGCGGAAGGCCGGGATGGCGCAGAAGGAGCAGCGGCGGTCGCAGCCGGAGGCGAGCTTGACCGAGGCGACCGGGCTGTCGTCCAGCCGCTTGCGCAGGGTGCGCGGGCCGGAGGCCGGGGCGAGGCCCGCGGGCAGGTCGGAGATCGGCTCGGCGGCGGCCTCGGCGCCGTGGCCGGGCAGCGCGACGGCCTCGGCGGCGGACTGCCGCTCGGCCGGGCTGATCGGCAGCAGCTTGCGGCGGTCGCGCGGGATGTGCGGGGCGTGGTGGCCGCCGGAGAGGATGGTCTGCAGGCGGTCGGAGATGTCCGAGTAGTCGTCGAAGCCGAGCACCCCGTCGGCCTCGGGCAGCGCGTCGGCGAGCTCCTTGCCGTACCGCTCGGCCATGCAGCCGACCGCGACGACGGCCTGGGTGCGGCCGTGTCCCTTGAGGTCGTTGGCCTCCAGCAGGGCGTCGACGGAGTCCTTCTTGGCGGCCTCGACGAAGCCGCAGGTGTTGACGACGGCGACATCGGCCTCGGCGGCATCGTCGACGAGCAACCAGCCGTCGGCTTCCAGTCGCCCGGCGAGTTCCTCGGAGTCCACCTCGTTGCGGGCGCATCCGAGCGTGACAAGGGCGACAGTACGGCGTTCAGGCATAGGCCCAAGATTAACGCGCGGCCTCCGGTGCCGTTCGCCCCGGAGGCCGCGTGCCACGGATCAGCTGATCATCGACGCCCTCGACGGGCCCCGTGGTCAGCCTGCCTGGGGGTCTCCGGGGGTGTACGTGACGTGCACCACCTGGCCGTCCTTGCCGAGGACGCCGAGGTCCTTGCCGTTGACGTACGCGTGCACGGCCCCGCCGTTGCCGAGCACCAACTTGATCTGCTTGGGGTCGGTGAAGGTCTGGTCCTGGCCGTTGCTGATGTTGTTCTGGAACAGCGACTTGCCGCTGCCGTCCATCGCCGAGACCCAGCTGGTGCCCTCGGCGACGAGCTTCACGGTGACCTTGTCGGCCGGGACGGCGGCGATCGCCGCGGCGCTCGGCGCGGGCGCCGGCGGCTGGACGGTCGGGGTGGCCGGGGCGACCGAGCCCGTGCCGGAGCCGCTGGGCAGCGGCGCGCTGGCGGAGCCGGTGGTCCCGTGGCCGCCCTTGCCGCTCACCAGGTTGAAGCCGATCAGCACGACCACCGCGACGATCGCGGCGACCATGGCGGCGGCCCAGTTCGGCCGGCTGCGGCCGGGCACCTTGATCGGGCCGCTGTCGATCAGCTGGGTGGCAGGGCGCTTGGAGGCCGGCGAGCCGCCGTGGGCGGCGTCGTAGCGGGCCACCAGTGCCTCGCCGTCCGCGCCGACGGCGTGGGCGATCGAGCGGATGTGCCCGCGGGCGTAGAAGTCGCCGCCGCAGCGGCCGAAGTCGTCCTCCTCGATGGCATGGACGATCGGCACCCGCACTCGGGTGGCGGTACTCACCTGGTCCACCGTGAGTCCCGCCTCGATCCGGGCGGCGGACAGCACCCGGCCGATGCTCGGGGCATCGGCCGCCTGCACCGCGTCGTCGGTCGGCTCGACGGACGACGGGGCGTTATCGCGGTCGGAGGACTTGCCGATGGTCACGGGGCACGCCTTTCGAGCGGATGGCCACCTGCTGGAGAACAGTCTAGGGGCGTGGGCGGATCGTTTCTCAAGCGGAACGGGCCCGAATGCGCGCGCCCGCCCCGGCCGGGGCCGGCCCCCCGCTGACCGGTCGTCAGCGGGGACGCGCGGGGACGCGACGTCCTTCCGGCCCGAGTGTGCTTCCCGGCCTGTGACGCGGCGTACGGGCATTCGGTTCCCCGCTCCGCGCCTACCCTCCTCCGAACGAGTGAACCCCTTCGGAGGCGGCGTCCCGTCAGCCCTGCGGGGCCCTCCAGGGGGCCCTGCGGAGCCGCCCTCAGCCCCGCAGGGTGACCAGCACCCCGTCCAGCTCGTCCGGCTTCACCAGCACGTCGCGGGCCTTGGAGCCCTCGCTCGGGCCGACGATCCCGCGCGACTCCATCAGGTCCATCAGCCGGCCCGCCTTGGCGAAGCCGACCCGGAGCTTGCGCTGGAGCATCGAGGTCGAGCCGAACTGGGTGGAGACCACCAGCTCGGCCGCCTGGATCAGCAGGTCCAGGTCGTCGCCGATCTCCTCGTCGATCTCCTTCTTCGGCCCGCCGCCGACCGTCACGTCGTCCCGGTAGACCGCGGACAGCTGGTCCTTGCAGTGCTGCACCACCTTGGCGATCTCCGCCTCGGTGACGAACGCGCCCTGCATGCGGATCGGCTTGCTCGCGCCCATCGGCAGGAACAGCGCGTCGCCCTTGCCGATCAGCTTCTCCGCGCCGGGCTGGTCCAGGATGACCCGGGAGTCGGCCATCGCGGAGGTCGCGAAGGCCAGCCGGGACGGCACGTTGGCCTTGATCAGACCGGTGACCACGTCCACCGAGGGCCGCTGGGTGGCGAGCACCAGGTGGATGCCGGCCGCCCGGGCCAGCTGGGTGATCCGGACGACCGAGTCCTCGACGTCCCGCGGCGCCACCATCATCAGGTCGGCCAGCTCGTCGACGATCACCAGCAGGTACGGGTACGGCCGCAGCTCCCGCTCGCTGCCCAGCGGCGGGGTGACCGTTCCGGCCTTCACCGCCGCGTTGAAGTCGTCCACGTGCCGGAACCCGTACGCCGCGAGGTCGTCGTAGCGCAGGTCCATCTCGCGCACCACCCACTGGAGGGCCTCGGCGGCCTTCTTGGGGTTGGTGATGATCGGCGTGATCAGGTGCGGGATGCCCTCGTACGCGGTCAGCTCGACCCGCTTGGGGTCGACCAGCACCATCCGCACCTCGTCCGGGGTGGAGCGGGCCAGGATCGAGGTGATCAGGCAGTTGATGCAGGACGACTTGCCCGCGCCGGTCGCACCGGCGACCAGGATGTGCGGCATCTTGGCGAGGTTGGCCATCACGGTGTGGCCCTCGACGTCCTTGCCCATGCCGACGACCATCGGGTGGGTGTCCTCGGCGGCCGTGCGCGAGCGCAGCAGGTCGCCGAGGTTGACCATCTCCCGGTCCCGGTTGGGGATCTCGATGCCGACCGCCGACTTGCCCGGGATCGGGCTGATGATCCGCACGTCCGGGCTGGCCACCGCGTACGCGATGTTCTTGGCGAGCGCGGTGATCCGCTCCACCTTGACGGCCGGGCCGAGCTCGACCTCGTAGCGGGTGACCGTCGGGCCGCGGGTGAAGCCGGTGACCTTCGCGTCGACCTTGAACTCGGCGAAGGTACCGGTGAGCTGGGCCACCACCTCGTCGTTCAGGGCGCTGCGGGCCCTGGCCGGGCCGCCGCGCTCCAGCAGGTCGAGCGAGGGCAGCGCGTAGGTGACGCCCTCGCCGAGCTGGAGCTGCTCCATCCGCACCGGCGCCGGGCCGTGCTCCGCGGGCGCGCCCGGGCCGCCGCTGCGGGCGGCCGGGACGGCGGGCTCCTCGGGCACCGCGGTGAGGTCCTTGACCTGGTGCATCATGTCCGCCACCGCCGAGGAGGCGGGGACGCCGTAGACCAGCGCGCCGTCCAGGTCGGCGGCCGCGCCGGCGGCGAGGTCGCGGGTGGCGTACGGGTCCAGCGGCTCCTTGTCGAGCGAGACCCGCACGGTCTCCGGCTGCTCCTCGTCGTCCCCGGCGGCCGGCTTGCGCCGGCGGCGGCGCCGGCGGGCGGCCACCTCGTCGGTCGGGCCGTCACCGTCGGTGTCCACGGTGAAGGGCAGCGCATCCGGATCGGCGTCCTCCGGCGGATCGGTGGACGGCTCGTGCTCCGGCGTACGCCCCCAGCGCAGTTCGTCCTCGGCCCCGGGCTCCACCACCCCGAGCCGCACGCCCAGCCCGCGCACCCGCTCGCCGATCCGGTTGACCGGGGTGGCGGTGACCACCAGCAGACCGAAGAAGGCCAGCAGCAGGAGCAGCGGCACGGCCAGCACCGCACCGGCCGCGGCCATCATCGGGGTGGAAGCGGCCCAGCCGATGATCCCGCCGGCCGCCCTTATCCGGGAGGCGCCGCTGCCCATGGTGGGCGCGCCGCAGCCGATGTGGACCAGGCCGAGGATGCCGATCAGCAGGGTGCTCAGCCCGATCACGATCCGGCCGTTGGCCTCCGGCAGCTCCGGGTGGCGCCAGAGCCGGATCGCGATCCCGGCCAGCAGGAACGGCACCAGCACGTCGAGCCGCCCGAACAGCCCGGACACCACCGCCGTGGCCGCCCCGTTCAGCCAGCCCTCCGAGCTGAACCAGGTGCCGGCGGCGACGACCAGCGCGAGCCCGAACAGCAGCAGGCCCAGCCCGTCCTTGCGGTGGGCCGGGTGCAGGTTCTTGGCGCCGTCGCCGAAGCCGCGGAAGATCGCGGCGATCGGGCTGGCGATCGCGTTGAGCGCGCCCATCAACACCGAGCGGCGCGGCGGGGGCGGCGGGGCGGACTTGGCCGCCGCCTTCTTCGCGGGGGCCCGGCGGGCGGCCGCCTTCTTGGCGGGCGGCTTGCCCGGGGCCTTGGCCGCGGCCTTCTTGGACGGTCCCGGACTCGGTTTGCGTGCGGCGTTTCCGGGCGTACGAGTGGCCATGGGTCAGCAGCCTACCGGGGCGGGCGAGCAGTGCCCATGCGGTCGAGCCGGGGCGCCCCGCCGTGTCGCAGACACACCGTCACGCTGACCGGGATTCACCCGGACGCCGCAGCGGACCACTCGGGCGGGTGAACCTCAGACGACCGGACTAGGCGCTGCCGGGGCGCATCGCGTCCAGGGCCCGGCGCAGTCCGGCGAGCTTGCGCTCCAGGTGCGCCGCGGTGGCGGCCACCCCGGCGTCCTCGGCCCCGTCCAGCTGCTTGCCCAGCGCCTCCGCCTGCTCCTCGACCGCCGCCAGCCGCGCGGACAGCTCGCCGAGCAGCGCCCCGCCGAGGGCCGGCTCGCCGCCGCCCTCCTCCAACTGCAGCCGCAGCAGCGCGGCCTGCTCCTTCAGCTGGCAGTTCTTGACGTACAGGTCGACGAAGACCGAGACCTTGGCGCGCAGCACCCACGGGTCGAAGGGCTTGGAGATGTAGTCCACCGCGCCGGCCGCGTAGCCCCGGAAGGTGTGGTGCGGGCCGTGGTTGATCGCGGTCAGGAAGATGATCGGGATGTCCCGGGTGCGCTCGCGGCGCTTGATGTGGGCGGCGGTCTCGAAGCCGTCCATCCCGGGCATCTGGACGTCCAGCAGGATCACCGCGAAGTCGTCGGTCAGCAGCGCCTTGAGCGCCTCCTCGCCGGAGGCGGCGCGCACCAGCGTCTGGTCCAGGGCGGAGAGGATCGCCTCCAGCGCCAGGAGGTTCTCCGGCCGGTCGTCGACCAGGAGGATCTTCGCCTTCTGCATCGGGGCTCGCCCTCCTGTCGCCTGCCTGCCGCCCGGTGTGGGCACCCGCGTACTGCCCACCGCTACCCCGGTCATGCTAGCCGCACCCCCTCGCCCGGCACATCGCTCCGTCGTGACCCGATCCGGAACGGCGCGCAGCCAGTGCTCCGGCGCACGCTCAGCAGCGTGTCGCCGTCCGGTCACTGTTCGCAACGCTCGGTGACCCTACCGGGTTCCCGGGCCCGACCGCCAGCAAACCGGCCGACCGGCAGGCGCGAACCGCGGGGTTCACGCCGCACCGGCCGCGCCCGTCGACGGCTCACGCGCTTCGCTCACTCACTCACTCGCGCGGTCGCCGTTCAGCCACTCGGACATCACCGACAGCAGGTGGTCGGTCTCCACCGGCTTGGTGATGTGGTCGGTGGCACCCGCCTCCAGGGACTTCTCCCGGTCGCCCTTCATCGCCTTGGCGGTCAGCGCGATGATCGGCAGGCCCGCGAACTGGGGCATCCGGCGGATCGCCTCGGTGGTCGCGTAGCCGTCCATCTCCGGCATCATGATGTCCATCAGGACCAGCGACACGTTCTCGTGCTGCTCCAGCATCTCGATGCCCTCGCGGCCGTTCTCCGCGTACAGGACGGTCAGTCCGTGCTGCTCCAGCACGCTGGTCAGGGCGAACACGTTGCGCACGTCGTCGTCCACGATCAGCACCTGCTGGCCGTCGAAGCGGGTGTCGCCGCGGGCCGGCCGGAACTGCTGGGCTGGCTCCACCGCCCGCGGGGCGGCGGCGCTCTCCAGGGCGGCGCTGCGCCGCCGCTCCACCGCGCCGCGACGGCGCTCCTCGGCCAGCTCCCGGACCTCCTGGGCCCAGTGGTCGGCCGGGCTCTCGCCGACCGGCACCGGCAGGCCCACCGGGGTCACCCCGACCGTGGCGCGCAGCGCGGGCGGGTTCGCGCCGCCCTGGCGCTCGGTGGCGGCGTCCGGGGCGTCGGTGCGCAGCGGCAGGTAGAGCGTGAAGGTCGAGCCCCTGCCCAGCTCGCTCTCGGCGTGGATCTCGCCGCCGAGCAGCCGGGCGATCTCGCGGCTGATCGACAGCCCGAGGCCGGTGCCGGCGTACTTGCGGCTGGTGGTGCCGTCGGCCTGCTTGAACGCCTCGAAGATCTCCCGCAGCTTGTTGCTGGGGATGCCGATGCCGGTGTCGGAGACGGAGAAGGCGATCAGCTCGTCGTCCGGGCCCTGGATCGAACCGAACTCCAGCAGCCGCTCGCGCACGTGCTGGGGGACGTCCCGGCCGGCCGCGCTGATCGAGAAGTCGACGCCGCCGGTGTCGGTGAACTTGACGGCGTTGGAGATCAGGTTGCGCAGCACCTGCTGGAGCCGCTGCTCGTCGGTGTGCAGGGTGACCGGCAGGGCGGGCGAGATCCGCACCGCGAAGTCCAGGTTCTTGTCGAGGGCGACCGGCTGGAAGGTGGCCTCGACGTAGTCGACCAGCTGGACCAGCGCGATCCGGGCCGGGCGGACGTCCATCTTGCCGGCCTCGACCTTGGACAGGTCGAGGATGTCGTTGATCAGCTGGAGCAGGTCGGAGCCGGCGCCGTGGATGGTGTCGGCGAACTCGACCTGCTTGGGCGAGAGGTTGCCCTCGTTGTTGTCGGAGAGCAGCTTGGCCAGGATCAGCAGCGAGTTGAGCGGGGTGCGCAGCTCGTGCGACATGTTGGCGAGGAACTCGCTCTTGTACCGGGAGGCCAGGGCGAGCTGTTCGGCGCGCTCCTCCAGGACCTGCCGGGCCTCCTCGATCTCGCTGTTCTTGATCTCGATGTCGCGGTTCTGCTGGGCCAGTTGCTCGGCCTTCTCCTGCAACTCCTCGTTGGTGCGCTCCAGTTCCTCCTGGCGGGCCTCCAACTCGGCTGAGCGCATGGAGAGTTCGGCGGTGAGCCGCTGGGACTCCAGCAGCAGCCCCTCGGTCTTGGTGTTGACGCTGATGGTGTTGACGGTGACGCCGATGAGGTCGGCGATCTGGTTGAGGAAGTCCAGTGCGACGGTGGTGAAGGAGCTGAAGGTGGCCAGCTCGATCACGCCCAGCAGCCGGCCCTCGAACTGCACCGGCAGCACCACGATGTGGGCCGGCGAGGCCTCGCCGAGGCCGGTGGCGATCTTGAGGTACCCGGGCGGCGCCTCCTTGACGATGATCGCCCGCTTCTCCACCGCGGCCTGGCCGATCAGCGACTCGCCCGGCCGGAAGGTGGTCGGCATCGCCCGCCGCTGGTAGCCGTAGCTGCCGATCAGCCGCAGCACCGTGTCGTTCTCGTCGTCGTCCTCGGTGATCAGTTCGGCGGTCCGACCGGCCGGTTGGGCCAGGAAGAAGGCGCCGTGCTGGGCGGAGACCACCGGGGTCAGCTCGGTCATGATCAACGAGGCGACGGCCTCCAGGTCCCGGCGGCCCTGCAGCAGGCCGGAGATCCGGGCCAGATTGGTCTTGAGCCAGTCCTGCTCCTGGTTGGTGCGGGTGGTCTCGCGCAGGTTGGCGATCATCTGGTTGATGTTGTCCTTGAGCTCGTCGAGCTCACCGGCGGCGTCCACGTCGATCCGCAGGCTCAGGTCGCCCCTGGTCACCGCGGTGGCGACCTGGGCGATCGCGCGCACCTGCCGGGTCAGGTTGTTGGCCAGCTCGTTCACCGACTCGGTGAGGTCCTGCCAGGTGCCGTCCACCCCGGGCACCCGGGCCTGGCCGCCGAGCCGCCCGTCGGTGCCCACCTCGCGGGCGACCCGGGTGACCTCGTCGGCGAAGGCCGAGAGCTGGTCGACCATGGTGTTGATGTTGGTCTTCAGCTGGAGGATCTCGCCGCGCGCGTCGACGTCGATCTTCTGCGAGAGGTCGCCGCGGGCGACCGCCGTGATCACCAGCGCGATGTTGCGGACCTGGCCGGTGAGGTTGTTGGCCATCTGGTTGACGTTGTCGGTCAGGTCCTTCCAGATGCCGGCCACGCCCGGCACGCTCGCCTGGCCGCCCAGGGTGCCGTCGGTGCCGACCTCCCGGGCGACCCTGGTGACCTCCACGGCGAACGCGGACAGCTGGTCGACCATGGTGTTCAGGGTCCCGGCGAGCGTCGCGATCTCGCCCTGGGCGTCGATGGTGATCTTCTTGGAGAGGTCGCCGCGGGCCACCGCGGAGGCCACCTCGGCGATGTTGCGCACCTGTCCGGTCAGGTTCGACGCCATGAAATTGACGTTGTCGGTCAGGTCCTTCCAGATCCCCGACACCCCGCGCACCCGCGCCTGGCCGCCCAGGATGCCCTCGGTGCCCACCTCACGGGCGACCCTGGTCACCTCGTCCGCGAAGGCCGACAGCTGGTCCACCATCGTGTTGACGGTGGTCACCAGCTCCAGGATCTCGCCCCGGGCGTCGACGGTGATCTTCTTCGACACGTCACCGCGCGCCACCGCCGTGGTCACCTCGGCGATGTTGCGCACCTGACTGGTCAGGTTGTTGGCCATCAGGTTGACGCTGTTGGTCAGGTCCTTCCACGTCCCGGACACCCCCGGCACGCTCGCCTGGCCGCCGAGGATGCCCTCGGTGCCGACGTCGCGGGCGACCCTGGTCACCTCGTCCGCGAAGGCGGAGAGCTGGTCCACCATCGTGTTGATGGTGTTCTTCAGCTCCAGGATCTCCCCGCGGGCGTCCACCTGGATCTTCTGCGAGAGGTCGCCCTTGGCGACCGCGGTGGTCACCTGGGCGATGTTGCGCACCTGGTCGGTGAGGTTGTTCGCCATGAAGTTGACGTTGTCGGTCAGGTCCCGCCACACCCCGGCCGCCCAGGGCACCTGGGCCTGACCGCCGAGCCGGCCCTCGGTGCCTACCTGGCGGGCCACCCGGGTCACCTGCTCCGCGAAGCCGGAGAGCTGGTCCACCATCGTGTTGATGGTGTTCTTCAGCTCCAGCATCTCGCCGCGGGCGTCCACCTCGATCTTCTGCGAGAGGTCCCCGCGCGCCACCGCCGTGGTCACCTGGGCGATGTTGCGCACCTGGCCGGTCAGGTTGTCGGCCATGAAGTTCACCGAGTCGGTCAGCTCGCGCCACACCCCGGCCACGCCCGGCACCTGCGCCTGGCCACCGAGCCGGCCCTCGGTGCCCACGTCCCGGGCCACCGTGGTGACCTGGGCGGCGAAGCCGTTCAGCTGGTCCACCATCGTGTTGACGGTGTTCTTCAGCTCCAGCATCTCGCCGGCCACGTCGACGGTCACCTTGCGGGACAGGTCGCCCTTGGCGACCGCGGTGGTCACCTGGGCGATGTTGCGCACCTGGGCGGTGAGCCGGCCCGCCATGGTGTTGACGGAGTCCGCCAGATCCTTCCAACTGCCGGACACGCTACGGACCTTGGCCTGACCGCCGAGCTTGCCCTCGGTGCCCACCTCGCGGGCCACCCGGGTCACCTCGTCGGTGAACTCCGAGAGCTGGTCCACCAGTCCGTTGACGGTCCGGCCGATCTTCAGGTACTCGCCGCGCAGCGGGTGGCTCACCCCGTTGCTGTGCAGCGAGCGCAGCTCCATCTTCTGGTCCAGGTCGCCCTCGGCGATCGAGCTCAGCACCCGGCCCACCTCGGCCATCGGGCGGGCCAGGTCGTCGATCAGCGCGTTGCAGTTGTCGACGGCCGCCATCCAGGCGCCCTCGCCCGCGCCGGTCTCCAGCCGCTCGTTCAGCCGGCCCTCGCGGCCCACCGCCCGCCGCACCCGGGCCAGTTCACCGGTCAGGTGCTGGTTGCGCTCGGCGACCTCGTTGAACACCGCGGCGATCTCCGCCAGCGGCCCGTCCCCCGGCACGGTCAGCCGGCGGCGGAAGTTGCCGTCCCGCATCGCCGTCAGCGCGGCCAGCAACTTGCGCAACTCGGCCGGCTCCGCACTGCGGTTGTGCGCCGCTCGCCGGCCGGCCGCGATCCGCGGCGCCGTCCCGGACCGCCCCCCGCGCGGAGCGGGCGGCGTCGTACCGGTTGCGTCCTTGGTGGCGTCCTTGGTGGCCGAACTCAACGGGCCCCTCCCACATCGTGTGAACTGTCCGGTGACCGCCGCGCCGGTACGGCACGAACCGGGCACCGGCCCGGCTGGGCTGCGCACCGGCCGGACCCACGGCCCGCCGGCACCCATACGACCGTACTGCTCCCACCGGCCGTCGCGGACCCCCCAGTCTGGCAGCACTGGCATCGGGTATACGGCCGGTTGCGCTCGGTTGTCCCCGCACCGTCCGAAACAGGTGGGCAGAATCACCCTCTGGTGCCTGTTTCACGGCCCCGCCCCCACGGGGAACCAAGCGGAAAGTAGGGTGGAGCGCTGCACCGGGCCTCGGCCCGACCCAGCGCCGCCCACCGACGGCGCGCACGGGGAGGTCGGCGCCGAACCCCGGACAGTCAGGGCAAGAGCAGCAGAGGAGAAGTGGCAACGTGGTCACCGCGCGCGCAGCCGCCACCTTCGACCCCGACGGCCGGTCCGCGGCCGCCGCCCGGAGCTTCGTCCGGGACGCGCTGCTCGGCTGGGGCCTGCCCGAGGTCGTCGACGACGCCGTCGTGCTGGTCAGCGAACTGGTCACCAACGCCGTCGTGCACGCCGGCACCGCCGCCGAGGTCGGCTGCCTCCGCGAGGAGGAGACCGTCCGGATCGAGGTCACCGACCACCACCCCGAGCGCGGCCTGCCCTCCCTTGGTGACGGGCCCGTCACCGCCTCCGACCGCTACGCCGACCCCGACGGCGAGGGCGGCCGCGGCCTGCTGATGTGCTCCGCCCTCGCCGAGCGCTGGGGCGTCGAGTACGCGGCCGGGCGCAAGACCGTCTGGTTCCGGCTCGCCCTGCCCGCACACGTGACCGGCACCCGCTACGCCGTTCCCGCCACCCCCGGCAGCGACCTGCCCAGCGGCCCCGGCCCGGTGCACGTCGCCGTCGTCCAACTCGACGACGACGGCCGCGTGCTGGCCTGGAACCCGGACGCCGAGGCGCTCTTCCGGCACCCCGCCGCCACCGTCCTCGGCCGCCCCTGGGCCGACCTCGCGGTCTGGCCGCAGGCCCCCGGCCGCGGCCTCGGCCTCACCGACACCCTCCGGCTGGCCCGCTGGGAGGGCGGCTACGGCGTGCGCCGGCCCGACGGCGAGGAGGTCGAGGTCTACGGCGTCCAGGTGCGGGTGCGCGACACCGAGGGCGTCCCCTCCACCCTCTGTCTGCTCGTCCTCGAACCCGACCGCGCCGTGCTGCGCTCCCCCGCCCGCGCGCTGCCCGGCGACCGCCCCGACCCGACCGGGCCCCGGCTCGACCTGCTGGCCGGCCCGGTCGCCACCGACGACCTCGAAACCCTGCTCCAGCGCACCGTGGAACGCGCCCGCGACCTGCTCGACGC
This sequence comes from Kitasatospora sp. NPDC127060, assembly GCF_042724935.1. Lineage (NCBI taxonomy): Bacteria > Bacillati > Actinomycetota > Actinomycetes > Kitasatosporales > Streptomycetaceae > Kitasatospora > Kitasatospora sp. NPDC127060. The sequence continues at coordinate 3,460 of NZ_JBHXEG010000111.1, read as the reverse complement.
CGACGCCGCCTACCTGCTGCTCACCACCGACGACGAGGCCGAGTTCGAGGTCCGCGCCGCCACCGGCCTGACCACCGGGCACCGCCGGCACACCCGCTTCCCGGTGGAGACCGGCAACCGCTACGACTCCGCCCGGCTGCCCTCCGTCCACGAGGACCTCGACTCCCGCCCCACCGGCCTGCCGCTGCTCTCCGGCAGCGGCATGCGCTCCCTGGTCACCGTGCCGCTCAAGGTCGAGGGCCGCCTGATCGGCTCCCTCGGCATCGCCACCGCCGCGCCCGGCCGCTACGACAACGAGGACGCGCTGCGCCTCCAGTTCGCCGCCGACCGGGTCGCCCTGGCCGTCGAGAGCACCCGGCTGACCGAGCTCGAACGGCTGCGCCGCGGCTCGCTCTCCTTCCTCGTCGAGGCCTCCGACCTGCTGGCCGGCACCCTCGAACACGAGCAGACCCTGGCGCTGATGGCCCAGATGGCCGTCCCCACCCTCGCCTCCTGGTGCGCCGTCTACACCAACGGCGACCACAGCTCCGCGGCCCGCCTCGCCTTCGTGCTGCACGAGGACGAGGACCGGATCGACCCGCTGCGCGACCTGCTCGACAAGACCGCCTCCCCCGAGGCCGGCCCCACCCACGGCGTCCGCTTCTGGACGGCGCCCACCGAGACGGCCCGCTCCCGCGGCCTCATCGACAGCCCCGAACTCGCCGGCCTGCTCGGCGAGACCGTCGTCCTGCCGCTCACCGCCCGCAACCGGGTGATCGGCCTGCTCGCCCTCGGCGTCCCGGCCGGCGTGCGCTTCCGCCAGGAGATCCTCGAACTCGCCGAGGACCTCTCCCGCCGGGCCGCCCTCGCCCTGGACAACTCCCGCCTCTACTCCGAGCGCACCGCCACCAGCCAGGCCCTGCAGCGCAGCCTGCTGCCGCCGGACCTGCCCGAGATCCCGGGCGTCGAGGTGGACGTCTACTACCAGGCCGCCGGCGAGGGCAACGAGGTCGGCGGCGACTTCTACGACCTGTTCACCATCCGCGAGGGCACCTACGGCTTCGCCATCGGCGACGTCTGCGGCACCGGCCCCGAGGCCGCCTCCGTCACCGGCCTGGCCCGGCACTCGCTGCGGCTGCTCGCCCGCGAGGGCCTGGACGCCCCGCAGGTGCTGCGCCGGCTCAACGCGGCCATCCTGGACGAGGGTTCGCGCAGCCGCTTCCTCACCCTGCTCTACGGCGAACTGACGCCCCGCCCGGACGGCAGCACCGAACTGTCCCTGGTCTGCGCCGGCCACCCGCTGCCGCTGAGGCTGCGCACCGACGGCCAGGTCGACCGGGCCGCCACCCCGCAGCCGCTGCTCGGTGTCATGGACGACCTCGAACTCACCGCCGAGCACCTGGTGCTCTCCCCCGGCGAGGTCCTGCTCTGCGTCACCGACGGCGTCACCGAACGCCGGGAGGGCCGAAGGATGTTGGGCGACGACGGCCTCGCCGAGGTACTCACCGGGTGCACCGGCCTGACCGCCGGCGCGGTCGCGATGCGGGTGCAGCGCGCGGTCGAGCGCTTCGCCCCGGAGCCGCCGTCCGACGACATGGCGATCCTGACGCTGCGGGTTCCGACCCAGCGTCAGCCGTGAGCATTCCACAACTGACATCGTCACAAATTGTTATCTTCACAAGGGTACAAGCAGACCGTGCCGGGTACACCGATCTCGCCGGGGAATCCCCCGACGAGGACGTGACCAGCGGCTCTCCGCCGGCCCACCACTTCTGACCTCACTTCTGACCGCTGCCCGCGCACGCCCTTCGCCGTGCGCCCCGGCGCGGTCGCGCGCATCCCCTCATCGAGACGACACCAAGCGTTACTGCGCCCTGCGCGCGCCCAGAGTGAAAGGAGCCTCCGGTGAGCAACGACGCTACCGGGGCAACGAACGCCCGCTCCACCGGAGCCGACGCGGGTAACCTCGGCTACCTCGCCCTCGGCCTGACACTGCTCGCCTACGGCCTGCTCTCCACCGGGGTCCTGCACGGAACCGGCGTCGGGGACGCGGCCCACCTCGCCCATCTGCTCGGCGGCGTCACCCTCTTCATCGCGGGCCTGTGGCAGCTCCGCGGCGGCGAGGGCTTCACCGGCACCGCCTTCACCAGCCTCGGCGCCTTCTGGGCGACCTGGTCGATGGCGGGCGGCGCGAGCAAGAACGCCGTCGGACTGTTCCTGCTGCTGTGGGCCCTGCTCGCCCTCAGCCTCACCGCCGCCAGCTGGGGCGCGGGCCTGCTCAGCCGCGCCGTCTACGGCCTCTTCACGCTCTCCCTGGTGCTCAACGCCATCGCCGTCCTCGGCAGCTACAGCGGCCTCGCCAAGGCGGCCGGCTGGATCGCCGCGGTCGCCGGGCTCGCCGCCTGGTACTGGGCCACCTCCGCCCTGAGCAACGGCTCCTGGGGGAAGGTCGCCCTGCCGGTCAAGTGACCTGCCCGGGCTCTCAGCCGACCTGCTGGGACCGGTCCTCGGCACCGGCGCGGGGTCGGGTCTCCGTCTCGACGGAGGCCCGGCCCCGTCGCCGTGCCGTCAACGCCAGGACGGCGTAGGCGAACAGCAGGATCGCGACCGCGACGATGCCGTCCGCCCAGAAGTGGTTGGCCGTCACCACGACCACCGCGACCGTCAGCACCGGGTGCAGCACCACCAGCCAGCGGAACGGGCTCGACGACACCCGCACCACCGCGACCGCCGCCAGCACGCACCAGGCGACGTGCACCGAGGGCATCGCCGACAGCTGGTCGGCCACCACCACCCCGCCGACCGCCCCGCCGTACACCGACTGCCCGTACTCGGCGGCCACGTCGACGAACCCGCTCTGCGGCAGCATCCGCGGCGGCGCCACCGGGACGAATTGCACCAGCAGGCAGACCGCAGTGGTGATCACCACCGTGTTGCGCACCCACGCGTAGCGCTCCCGGTGCCGCAGGAAGACCCAGAGCAGCACCCCCAGCATCACCGCGAAGTGCATGACCGCGTAGTAGTAGTTCGCCAGCCGCACCAGCACCGGGTACGGCGTGACCGCCGCCTGCCAGGACGCCTCGTCCGGCAGCCCGACCGCCCGCTCGGTCCGGTGGATCCAGCCCGCCCGGTCCAGCGCGTGGTCCGCACTCATCACCGACAGGTGCCCCACCAGCTGCCAGAGCGCGAACAGCGCCAGCAGCGTGCCGGCCTCCCGCAGCAGCGCCGACACCCCCGGCCTCCGGACCCTCGCGGCGACGTACGCGCCACCGTAGAGCACGACGGCGGCGCCCCCGGCGGTCTGCCAGGTCAGGGTCAGGTTCTGCATTCGCAGAGGGTAACGCAAAAAGACCCCCTCCCGAATGGGAGGGGGTCTTTTTGGAATGATTGTTCGGCGGCGTCCTACTCTCCCACAGGGTCCCCCCTGCAGTACCATCGGCGCTGTGAGGCTTAGCTTCCGGGTTCGGAATGTAACCGGGCG
>NZ_JBHXEG010000110.1:0-25565 GCF_042724935.1 Kitasatospora sp. NPDC127060 | reverse complement strand
ACCGAGCGGGCGGCCGAGGTCTGCCCGGCGTCCACGACGCCCCGCATCATCACCAGGATGCCGACGGACTGGAAGGTCGCCACGAACAGCAGCGGGATCCGGGCCACCTTCGCCCGGGTGAGCTGTGCCCGGTACACCGCGGCCAGCGCGGGCAGCAGCCGGGCGGCGGGGGCGAGCGGGGCGGCGGCGGCCGTGGACCGGCGGGTCTGCGGGGGCACCGAGAGCAGCGTCACTTGGCCAGTCCTCCGTGGCGGCCGCCCAGCTTGAGGTAGGCGTCCTCAAGGCTGGGGGTGGCGAGGGTGAAGTCGTCGAGGGCGGCGAAGGCCGGGCCGGTGGTGACGGCGGCGACCAGCTCGCGGGCCTGCTCGGGGGTGGTGCGGACGGTCCAGCGGCGCCCGGTGCGTTCGGCGCGTTCGGCCAGTTCGGCGACGGCGGGCACGCCGATCGGCGCCTCGTCCCGCCAGACCAGGTCGAGCCGGACGTCGCCGTCGACCAGCGCCTTGAGCCCGCCGGGCGTGTCGCAGGCGATCACCCGGCCCTCGTCGATCACGGCGACCCGGTCGAGCACGGTCTCCGCCTCGATCACGTTGTGGGTGACCAGCAGCACCGTCGTGCCGTGCTCGGCCCGCCGCCGGTCGACGGCCGACCAGACGGCCCGCCGGGCGACCGGGTCCATGCCGGTGGTGGGCTCGTCCAGGACGAGCAGCGGCCGCTCCCCCACCAGGGTGGCCGCGAAGCAGGCGAGCCGCCGCTGCCCGCCGGACAGCTTGGCCAGCGGCCGCGCGGCGATCGGCTCCAGCCCGAGTTCGGTGAGGACGTCCGCCGCCGCGCTACGGGCCGCCGCGCGCGAGAGCCCCCGCAGGCGTCCGGTGGTCTCGGCGGCCAGCGCGACGGTCAGCTCGTCCAGCGCGGTGGATTCCTGCCCGAGGTAGCCGAGCAGCCGGGCGGCCAGCTCCGGGTGCCGCACGATGTCGTGCCCGAGCAGTTCGACCGTCCCGGAGTCCGGCCGCAGCAGGCCGGTGAGCTGGCGGACGAGCGTGGACTTCCCGGCGCCGTTGGGCCCGAGCAGCCCGAAGACCTCGCCCTGGCGGACGGTGAGGCTGATCCCGTCATTGGCCCGGACCTCGGTGGCGGCGGCGCCGCGCCCGGTGCGGTACGTCCTGACCACGTCGCGTACGGCGACGCACGGCGGGGTGTCCTGGGGTGCTCGCCCGGCCGTCTCTTCCACGACCGGAGACTTTACGCGCTCACACGGGCGAACCGGACAACGGGGCCCGATCGCCGCGACCCGCCGGAAGCCGTCAGTCGTCCACCACCATCGAGCCGCCCGGCACCCGGACGGCCAGCTCCTTCCAGAACCCCGCCCGGATGGCGTAGCGGTCGTGCTCGTCGATCTGGTCGTCCTTGTGGGCGAGCAGCCCGAAGCGGGCCGCGTAGCGCAGCAGCTCGCCGTCGACCCGGTGCGGGATGCGCGGATAGTCGGGCCAGAGCAGGGTGAGTCGTTCGAGGTCGCCGAGCCGGTCGCTCCAGCGGCGGGCGAAGACCTGCCCGACCTCGTGGGCGTCGCCACCGATGCTGGTGATGTCCTCCTCGCGGTCGGCCCAGCGCTGTTCGGCGGTGGTCAGCTGGGCCAGGGTGGGCAGGCTGTCCCCGGCGGTGACGGAGGGCTCGGGCGCGGGCCGGTCGACCCAGCCCCGGTCGGAGGACCAGCGCAGCACCGGCCCACCCGCGGCGTTCCCGTTGGCGGCGTGGCCATTGGCGGCGTGGCCGTTGGCGGCGTGGCCGTTGGCGTGGCCGTTGGCCGGTACGCCCGCCGCCGGGGTGATCGGGGTGACGGCCGAGACCCGCCCGGCGAGGTCCTTGGGGGTGGGCACCACCCGCAGTGCCGCGGCCGGCTGCGGCCGTCCGTCGGCGGCGGGTTCGTCGGGTGCCGCGGCGGCGGCCGGCCGGACGACCGGGGGTGCCACGCTGGGCAGGGAGGCCGGCGGGGCGGCGAGGATCTTGGCGATCTCCTGCCGGGCGCCGCCCGTGCCGGGGGCGGGGAACACGGTGGTGTGGTCGCGCAGCGAGAAGGACCCCTCGATCCACTCGCGGTCCAGCACCCGGCGCTCGTCGGCCTCGCCGACCAGGTCCTCGGACTGGTTGAAGTCCCCGTCGGCGGCCTGCAGCGCCCACAGGTGCACGGCCACGCCGTGCTCCTTGGCGGTCATCATGCCGGGCAGCAGGTCCCCGTCGCCGGTGATCAGCACGACGTCGGCGCAGGCCCGGTTGCGGGCGAGTTCGGAGAGTTCGGCGTGCATCGCGGCGTCCACGCCCTTCTGCACCCAGCGCCCCTCGGCCCGGGTGAGGGCGCCCAGCCGTACGGTGACCCGGGGCAGCACGCGCAGCCGGCGATGCTCGGGCATCGGGCGGCGGTCGGGGGCCGCGTCGAACCAGTAGATGCGCAGCAGCGGCAGCCCGGTCTCGGCCTCGGCGCGTTCGCGCAGGGCGCTGATCAGCGCGGTGTGGTCGACGCTGACCTTGGAGCGGGAGGGGTCGCCGGCGAGCAGGCTGGCGGCTGCGCCCAACAGGTATCCGGCGTCCACCAGGACGACACATCGGTCCATCCGCGCACCTCTTTCCGCTCGCCCTCGTAGGTCGGTCTGGGTGGGCGGTCCGCCCGTCGGCCGGACGTGTGGGGTGAGGGGCCCCCTTGTCCGCCCGATCGTTGGGTCACCTTTTCCCCCTGGTTCGCGGCCCGAACCTCGGAGGATGTCCCGGTCCCGCAACAGCCGCCCCAATGAGTCGCAAAGAAACACGAAGGCGGGCCCCGTTCAACGACGGGGCCCGCCAAACGTCACGTGACGCTGCGCCGGGCTGCTGGGCAGGGGTGCCAGCGCGTGAGCTCGGTCAGCGCTTGCGTCCCGGGGTGTCAGCGGGTGCGCTCCGGGGTGTCAGCGCTTGAGCTCGGCGGCCACCAGCTCGGCCAGCTGGACGGCGTTGAGCGCGGCGCCCTTGCGCAGGTTGTCGTTGGAGATGAACAGCGACAGCCCGTTCTCCACCGTCTCGTCCGCCCGGATCCGGCCGACATAGCTCGGGTCCTGCCCGGCCGCCTGGAGCGGGGTGGGGATCTCGGACAGCTCGACGCCGGGGGCGCCGGTGAGCAGCTCGACGGCCCGCTCGGGGCTGATCGGGCGCTCGAAGCGGGCGTTGATCTGCAGCGAGTGGCCGGAGAAGACCGGGACGCGCACGCAGGTGCCGGCGACCTTGAGCTCCGGGATGCCGAGGATCTTGCGGCTCTCGTGGCGGAGCTTCTGCTCCTCGTCGGTCTCGTTGGAGCCGTCGTCGACGAGGGAGCCGGCCAGCGGCACCACGTTGAAGGCGATCGGCCGCTGGTAGACCCTGGGCTCGGGGAACTCGACGGCGGCGCCGTCGTGGGCGAGCGCGGCGGCGCCGTCCACGACCTTGGCGGCCTGGTCCTGCAGCTCGGCCACGCCGGCCACGCCGCTGCCGGAGACGGCCTGGTAGGTGGAGACGACCAGGGCGGCGAGCCCCGCCTCCTCGTGCAGCGGGCGCAGCACGGGCATGGCCGCCATGGTGGTGCAGTTGGGGTTGGCGATGATGCCCTTGGGGCGGTCGGCGATCGCCTCCGGGTTGACCTCGGAGACGACCAGCGGGACCTCGGGGTCGCGGCGCCAGGCGGAGGAGTTGTCGATGACGACGGCACCGGCCGCGGCGACCTTGGGGGCCAGGGCCTTGGAGGTGGAGCCGCCGGCCGAGAAGATCACGATGTCCAGGCCGGTGTAGTCGGCCGTGGCCGCGTCCTCGACGGTGATCTCGGTGCCCTGCCAGGGCAGCGTGCGTCCGGCCGAGCGGGCCGAGGCGAACAGTCGCAGCTGCTCCACCGGGCCGACTCCACCGGGAAGTCCAGCGCGCTCGGCCAGGATCTCGCGGACCACGCCGCCGACCTGGCCGGTGGCCCCGACAATGCCGATCTTCATTCCGACTACTCCTCTGAATGGTGCTGTCTACAGCCGCACTCTGCCCATCATGCCTTGTCACGGGCATCGCACGACCTGGCATTCCACGGTATGAGAGCGCTTAGTGGTCCAGACCATTGGCGAGGGCCAGCGCGGCCGCGACCTCGGCCTCCCCGGCGGGCAGCAGCGGCAGCCGCACGTCCGGGGTGGGGATCCGGCCCTGGGCGTGCAGCACGCCCTTGGTCACCGTCGGGTTCGGCGCGGTGAACGCGGACAGCGCCAGCGCGGTCAACCGGTGCCCGAGCCCCCGGGCCCGCTCGACGTCCCCGGCCCGCCAGGCCTCGTACAGCTCGACGAAGCGGCCGGTCGCCAGGTGGGCGGAGGCGAGGATGCCGCCGGCCGCGCCGATCGCCAGCATCGGCGCCAGGAAGGCGTCCTCCCCGGTCAGCACCGCGAACCCGGCAGGGGTGTCGGCGAGCAGTTCGGCGGCCGTCTGGTCCAGCCCGCCGGTCGCGTACTTGACGCCCACCACGCCCTCGATCCCGGCCAGTTCGCGCAGCGCCGCGGTGGAGAGCTGCTGCCCGGTGCGGTACGGGATGTGGTAGACGACCAGCGGCAGCGGGCTGCCCGCGGCCAGCGCCCGGAAGTGCGCGACCGTCCCGGCCTCTCCGGCCCGGACGAAGGCCGGGGTGGTGACCAGCGCCGCCGCCCGCGGCACCCGCGCGCCGAGCGCGGCGAGCGCCTGGCCGACGGTCCGGGTGTCGCCGCCGGAGGCCCCGACCATCAGCTGCGCCCCGCGCGCGGCGCAGGCGGACGCCGCCACGTCGATCACCGCGTCCCGCTCCTCGGCGGTCAGCGCGGCGGGCTCGCCGGTGGTGCCGAGCGCGACCAGGCCGGCCGCCCCGGCGTCCAGGACCTCGTGCGCGAGCTTCTCCAGCGCGTCGAGGGCGACGGAGCCGTCGGCGGCGAAGGGGGTGATCAGGGGGACGTGGATGCCCTTGAGTTCCATACCGACGATCCTGCGGTCCGTCGACACCCCAGGTCCAGTTCACATTTCCGACGCTTCTCGTAAGCTGAGCCGATGCTCGATGTCCGACGCCTGCGCCTGCTGCGCGAACTCGCCCACCTCGGCACCATCGCGGCCGTCGCCGAGGCACTGTCCTTCAGCCCCTCGGCGGTGTCCCAGCAACTGTCCGTCCTGGAGAAGGAGGCCGGCGTCCCGCTGCTGGAGCGCACCGGGCGGCGGGTCAGCCTCACCCCGGCGGGACTGGGCCTGGTCCGCCACGCCGAGGCCGTACTCGCCCTGCTGGAGCAGGCGGGCGCCGAACTCGCCCACGCCAAGCGGGGGTTGGCCGGGCCCCTGCGGATCGGCACCTACCCCTCGGCGGCCCGCGCGATCATCCCGGCGGTGCTCGCCGGCCTCGCCGCCTGGCACCCGGGGCTGGAGCCGATGGTCACCGAGGTGGATCCGGCCGCCGTCGGCGCGGCGCTGCGCGCGGGCGAGCTGGACGTGGCGCTGGTCCACGAGTACGACCTCGTCCCGACCGACCCGGAGCCGGGGCTCGCGGTCACCCACCCGGTCTTCACCGAGCCGATGTACCTGGCCGCCCGCGCCGCGGGGACGGTCGCCGAGCAGAGCGGCGCGCCGTGGATCATGTCCCCGCCCGGCACGCTCTGCCACACCATGGCCGTCCGCGCCTGCGAGGCGGCGGGCTTCGCGCCGCGGATCCGGCACCAGATCGACGACTTCACCACGGTGCTCTCGCTGGTCGCCGCGGGTCAGGGCGTGGCGCTGGTCCCCCACCTGGGCACCGCCGGGCCGCCGCCCGGCGTGGTCCTCACCCGGCTGCCGATGTACCGCCGCACCCGCGCCGCGTTCCGGGCCGGCGCGGGCTCCCACCCGGCCATCTCGGCCTTCGTCTCGGCCCTGCACACGGCCGTTCCGCCTGGGCTGGGCGGCGGGGCATGAACGCGCGGGCTGGGCCGGGGTGCACACCCCGGGCCCGCCCGCGCGCCACTGACCCCGCTGACCCCGCTAACCCGCCAGGCAGCTCGGCCCGAGCAACTGCTTGAGGTCCCCGAACAGCGCCGGGTCCGACTTCACCCGGTGCCGGTCCAGCCGCAGCACCGTGGTCTTGGTGCGACCCTCCAGCCGCACCCGCACCTCGGTGGTGCCCTTGTGGTGGGTCAGCACCTCGCTGAGCCGGGCGATCAGCGGTGGGGTGACCTTGGCGGTCGGGATGTTGATCACGATCGGCGCCTCGGCGTGCGCGTTCGACAGGTCCGGGATGGACAGCTCCATGCCCATCAGCCTCGGCACGTCCTCCCGCTTGTCCAGCTTGCCGCGCACGAACACCACGGCGTCCTCGACGAGTTGGGAGGAGACCAGCTGGTAGCTCGCCGGGAAGAACATGCAGTCGATCGAGCCCGCGAGGTCCTCGACGGTGGCGATCGCCCAGGCGTTGCCCTGCTTGGTCATCTTTCGCTGGAGGCCCGAGATGATGCCGCCGATGGTGACGATGGTGCCGTCCGGCCGCTCCGCGAGGTCCGCCACCGCGCAGTCCGACTTGTCGGCGAGCACGTGCTCGATGCCGTGCAGCGGGTGGGAGGAGACGTACAGGCCGAGCATCTCCCGCTCCTGGGTGAGCAGGAAGGACTTCTCCCACTCCTCCTCGGAGAACACCACGTCCAGCCCGAAGCTGGGCTCCTCCGAGGTGGCGTCGCCGCCGAAGAGGTCGAACTGCCCCTCGGCCTCCTTGCGCTTCACCCCGACGACGTTGTCGATCATCGGCTCGAACTGCGCGCTCAGGCCCTTGCGGGTGTGCCCGAGCGAGTCGAACGCCCCCGCCTTGATCAGCGATTCGACGGTCCGCTTGTTGCAGACCACCGACTCCACCTTCTCCAGGAAGTCCGGGAAGGAGGCGAACTTCCCCTTCGCCTTCCGGGTGCGGATCATCGACTCGACCACCGGCCCGCCGACGTTGCGGATGGCGGTCAGGCCGAACCGGACGGTCTCGCTGCCGTGCGGCGTGAAGTCCGAGTCCGACTCGTTGACGTCCGGCGGCAGCACCTGGATGCCCATCTTGCGGCACTCGTTGAGGTAGACCGCCGACTTGTCCTTGTCGTCCTTGACGGAGGTCAGCAGGCCGGACATGTACTCGGCCGGGTAGTTGGCCTTGAGGTACGCCGTCCAGTACGAGACCAGTCCGTACCCGGCGGTGTGCGCCTTGTTGAACGCGTAGCCGGAGAAGGGGACGAGGACGTCCCACACCGCCTGGATGGCCGCGTCGGAGTAGCCGCGCTCGCGGCAGCCCTTCTGGAAGGGCACGAACTCCGCCTCCAGGATCTCCTTCTTCTTCTTGCCCATCGCGCGGCGCAGCAGGTCGGCCTGGCCGAGCGAGTAGCCGGCCAGGATCTGCGCGGCCTTCTGCACCTGCTCCTGGTAGACGATCAGGCCGTAGGTGGGCCGGAGCACCTCCTCCAGGGGCTCCTCCAGCTCCGGGTGGATCGGGGTGATCTCCTGCTGCCCGTTCTTGCGCAGCGCGTAGTTGGTGTGCGAGTTGACGCCCATCGGACCCGGCCGGTACAGCGCCAGGACGGCGGAGATGTCCTCGAAGTTGTCGGGCTTCATCAGGCGCAGCAGCGAGCGCATCGGCCCGCCGTCGAGCTGGAAGACGCCGAGCGTGTCGCCGCGGGCGAGGAGTTCGTAGGTGGGCTTGTCGTCGAGCGGCAGATCAAGCAGGTTGATCTTGACGCCCTTGTTCTTCTCGATCGCCTTGACGGCGTCGTCCATGATCGTCAGGTTGCGCAGGCCGAGGAAGTCCATCTTGAGGAGGCCGAGGCCCTCGCAAGTGGGGTAGTCGAACTGCGTGATGGTGACGCCGTCGGTGTGCCGGGTCCAGACCGGGATGTGGTCGGTCAACGGCTCGGAGGACATGATGACGCCGGCCGCGTGCACGCCGGGCTGGCGGATCAGGCCCTCGATGCCGCGCGCGGTGTCGATCACCTTCCGTACGTCCGGGTCGTTCTCGTACAGCGCGCGGATCTCGCCCGCCTCGCCGTAGCGCGGGTGGCTGCTGTCCGTGATGCCGGACAGCGGGATGCCCTTGCCCATGACGTCCGGCGGCATCGCCTTGGTGATCCGGTCGCCCATCGCGTACGGGTAGCCGAGGACGCGCGAGGAGTCCTTGATGGCGGCCTTCGCCTTGATGGTGCCGTAGGTGACGATCATGGCGACCTTGTCGGATCCCCACTTCTCCGTCACGTACCGGATCACGTCACCGCGCCGGCGCTCGTCGAAGTCGATGTCGACATCGGGCATCGAGATGCGCTCGGGGTTGAGGAAGCGCTCGAAGATCAGTCCGTGCGGGATGGGGTCGAGGTCGGTGATGCCCATCGCGTAGGCGACCAGCGAACCGGCCGCCGAACCACGGCCCGGGCCCACCGCGATGCCCTGGCTCTTCGCCCACATGATGAAGTCGGCGACCACCAGGAAGTACGCCGGGAACCCCATCTGGATGATGGTGTCCATCTCGTACTCGGCGAGCTTCTTGTGCTCCTCGTCGTACCCGCCCGGGAAGCGCCAGTCCATGCCCTCCCAGACCTTGGACTTGAAGAAGTCCGCCTCGGACTCGAAGCCCTCCGGGATCGGGAACCGGGGCATCAGGTTCTTGAACTTGAACATGCCCTCGGTGTCGACCCGGGAGGCGACCAGCAGTTGGCTGTTGCGGCAGCCCTCCTGCCAGGCGTCCGAGGAGTCCAGCGCGTACATCTCGGCGGCCGACTTGATGTAGTAGCCGGTGCCGTCGAAGCGGAAGCGGTCCGGGTCCGAGAGGTTCTTGCCGGTCTGCACGCAGAGCAGCAGGTCGTGGGCGCCGGCGTCGGCCTCGGTGGTGTAGTGCGAGTCGTTGGTGACCACCGGGGGGATGTTCAGCTTCCTGCTGATCTCCAGCAGCCCGTCCCGGACCCGCTTCTCGATGTCCAGGCCGTGGTCCATCAGCTCCAGGAAGTAGTTCTCCCTGCCGAAGATCTCCTGGTAGTCGGCGGCGGACTTCAGCGCCTCGTCGAACTGGCCGAGCCGCAGCCGGGTCTGCACCTCGCCGGAGGGGCAGCCGGTGGTCGCCATCAGGCCGCCGGACAGCTCGGAGATCAGCTCCTTGTCCATCCGGGGCCACTTCACCAGCCAGCCCTCGGAGTACGAGCGCGAGGTCAGCTTGAAGAGGTTGTGCAGGCCCTCCTTGTTGCGGGCCCAGATGGTCTTGTGGGTGTACGCGCCGGACGCCGAGACGTCGTCCCGCTTCTGGTGCGGCTGGCCCCACAGGATGCGCTTGGTGTTCGACCGGGACTCGGGGGCGACGTACGCCTCGATCCCGATCACCGGGGTGATCCCGGCATCGGTCGCCTGCCGGTGGAACTCGGCGGCGCCGTACATGTTCCCGTGGTCGGTCATCGCGACGTGGGTCTGCCCCAGCCGCTCGACCTCCTTGAACATCTGCTTCAGCCGGGCGGCACCGTCCAGCATCGAGTACTCGGTGTGGACGTGCAGATGCGCGAACGGCTGGTCGCTCAAGGCGGGGCCTCCGGAGGCTCTGGTGCTGTTCTGGTGGGCCGGCGAACGCGCGGGTCACAGGGGGGAGGAGCCCCGGAAATGGATGTGGCCCGGAACACCTCTCGGGGTCCGGACCATCACTCACGCGTTCACGCGTCCACTCTAGCCCCCTTCGAACAGCTCCCCCACGTCTCCGGAGGGGCCTCAGCTCAGCCCGGCGAGTCGCTCCTCGGCGGCGTTGCTGACCTCCGGCAGCTCGATCGGATCGTCCCGCAGGTACGCCAGCCGGGCCCGCACGTGCGGTGTGTCGGGGGCGTGCTCGACCCCCAGCAGCCGGACGTCCGCCTCGCAGTCCCAGAGCGACTCCGTGTACGCCTCGGGCATGCCCGCCGACCCGGCCGCCGCCAGCGCCTCCAGGTACGCGGCCCGCTCGTGCGAGTGCGGGGTGTACAGCCAGAACCGCCGCAGCAGCGAGACCGCGCCGGCCGCCCCCGGCCCGAACCGCGCCAGCCCCCGCGCCAGCTGCATCGGCCCGCACCACGTCCGGTCCACCCAGTCCCGCTCCAGCTCCGCGACCAGTGCCGGAACGTCCCGCTCCTCCCCGTGCTCGGCCGACCGCCCCGGCAGCGCGCCGCTCGCCGCCTCGGCCATCGGGTCGGGCCGTTCGGCCTCCCGTACCGGTCCCGACGGTTCGCGCCGGCCCGAGCCACGGTCCCGGTCCCGGTCCCGGTCCCAGGCAGCCTCCTCCAGGTCGCCCCACCACTCCCGCGGCCAGGCGTCCGCCACCGACTCCAGGACGTCGGACCGGTGCTCGCCCTCCCGGATGTACGCCCGCAGCGCCTCCCGGGCCTCGACCGAACCGCTGAGCGCCAGCAGCGCCAGCACCCCCGCGGCCCGCTCACACGCCTCCTCGCCCCCGGCCAGCACCTCGACCACCGGCCCGAGCGGCAGTTCCAGGTCCCGGACCAGCCGCGCCAGGTACAGGTGCCGCTCGTCGGTGTTCGAGTCCCAGCGCCACTCCCACCGGATGCAGCCGTACACCAGCTCGGCCGCCGAGGCGGGATCCTCCGCCGCCATCAGCGCGCCCAGCCCCCGCCCGCGCTGCAACATCCCGGGCAGCGTCCCCGCCGGTGCGTACTCGTGTCGCCGCTCTGCCATGCGCCCCATCGTGCCCCAGCCCCGACCCCCGGCCGCGGCGGGGGACGCCCGAGCACGACCCCCCTCGGCGGCGCCGCCGACCGATCAGCAGCACGACCAACCGGTGTCTACCGCCAACTCGACTGCACCACAGCCATCATGACGAGGAATCAGACCCCTCCTCGTCCCGCCCCCGGTGGTAGTACACCTCGATCGGCACCCGCGCCTCCTCGAACAGCGCCGGCCCGTCCTCCGCCACCACCGGCCATGCCCCCGACTCCGGGTTGAGCTCGACCAGTTGCTCGGTCGCGAGCGCGTACACGACCCGCCCGATCCCCGACCGGACCAGCGCCCCCGCGCACATCCCGCAGGGCTGGCAGCTGGTGTACATGGTCGTGAGCGCGGCGGTCTCCTCGTCCAGGACCCGGGCCGCCCAGCGGGCCAGCTTCAGTTCCGGGTGGGCCGTGATGTCGTCGTCGCGCCGGACGGTGTTGTGCGCTCCGGCCAGCACCGCCCCGTCGGGCCCGGCCAGCAGCGAGCCGTACGGGGCGTCGCCCAGCTCCACGGCCCGCGCCGCGATCCCGATCGCCTGCCGCAGCAGTGCCTCGTCCGCAGGGGTGATCATGACGTCTTCCTCCACTCCTCGGCCACGGCCGTCAGGGTTCGCCACGCGGTCTCGGGGTGGCGGGTCTCGTCCGGGTCGGCCTGGTACGGGTCCAGCACCACGGCCTCGGCGCCGAGTCCGCGCAGTTCCCGCAGGTCGGCGATGACCTGTTCCAGGCTGCCGACCCCAGCGGGCCGTTCCGGGTCGTCCAGCGGCCGGTCGGTCAGCCGCAGCGCGATCCGCGGCGCGAACCCGGGCAGCGCGTGTTGCTCCAGAACCGACCGCATCTTCGCCAGGGTCAGTCGCAGCGGGTGCCAGGCGTCGCCGTGCTCGATCGCCCGTCGGATCGCGGCCCCGCTGTGGCCGCCGACCCACACCGGGGCGGCGGCACCCTCGCCCTGCTGCACCCAGGCCTCCCGCACCGCCCGCAGGTACCCGCCGGTCAGCCGCCCCCGCGCGCCGAACGGCACTCCGAGCGCCTCGAACTCCTGCCGCGCCCAGCCGGCCCCGACTCCGAGGACGAACCGCCCGCCGCTGAGCCGGTGCAGGGTGCCGGCCATCCGCGCCACCAGCAGCGGGTTCCGGTACGGCAGCACCAGCACGGTGGTGCCCAGCCGCAGCCGCCCGTCACTCACCCCGGCCAGCCAGGAGAGGGTGGCGAAGGGGTCGTAGAAGGGTTCGGGGTAGCGCTCGGAGACGTCCGCCGTCACGGCGACGTGGTCCGACACCATCAGCAGGTCGAACCCGAGGCCCTCCACCACCCACGCCCAGTCGCGCAGCATGCCGGGGTCCGTCCCGGGTCCGAAGTTCGGTACGTTGACGCCAAATTGCATGCCACGAGGCTATTCCCGGGCAGATTCCGCACGGAACCCAAAGCTCCCGGCAGAACCCTCCTCCAGCCGCGAATCCCCCGGTAATATCGCCGGATGGCCGCGAACCTCGACGACACCGACTGGGCGATCATCGACCAGCTCCAGCAGGAGGCCCGGATCTCGCTCAGCGAGCTGGGCCGCCGGGTCAACCTCAGCCCGTCCGCCACCACCGAGCGGGTGCGGAACCTGGAGTCGCTGGGCGTCATCACCGGCTACCACGCCACCGTCGACCTGGCCAAGGTCGGCTACCCGGTGCTCGCCGTGGTCCGCCTGAAGTACCCGGGCAACCGCCACCAGCCGCTGCACCTGATGCTCGCCCAGCGCCGCGAGATCCTGGAGTGCCTGCGCACCACCGGCGACGACTGCTACACCCTCAAGGTGGCCGCGACTCCATGGAGCACCTGGAGACCCTGATGGACTCGCTCGCCGGCTTCGGCAGCACCACCACCAACGTCGTCTACAGCCAGACCCTCCCCCGCCGCGGCCCGGCCCGCCCGTGACGGGCCGGCCGGGCCCCCGGTGACCGGCGGGGACGAGATCCGCCGGACCGGCCAGGACAGGGCCTAGCCGTCCAGGTCGGCGAGGAAGTCCAGCGCCGCCGCCCAGGCCTGCTCGGCGGCGTCCGCGTCGTAGTCGTCCAGGTCCGGGTCGGTGAACAGGTGCCCGGCGCCCGGGTAGCGGTGCACCTCGACCTCCGCACCGGCCCGCCGCATCCGCAGGTACCAGGCGTTCAGCCAGTCCTCCGGCTCGTACGGGTCCGGCTCCGCCATGTGCAGCTGCACCGGGATCGCGGTTGCCGCGTCCTCCCGCAGGTCGGAGGTGCCGTGCAGGAGCAGCAGCCCGCGGGCCTTCTCGTCGGCCAGCGCCAGGTTCTGCGCGATGGCGCCGCCGAGCGAGAACCCGGCGTACACCAGCCCGCCCTCGGAGAGCGGGGCGGAGGCGACCACTGCGCGGCGCAGCAGTTCGTCCCCGCCGCCGATCTCCTCCTGGTAGGCCTGCGAGGCCTCGTTGTCGTCGAAGGTGCGCCCCTCGAAGAGGTCCGGGGTGTGCACGGTGTGCCCGGCGGCGCGCAGCCGGTCGGCGGCGGCCCGGACGGCCGGGTGCAGGCCGTGGGCGGAGTGGAAGAGGACGATCTGGGCCACGGTTCGGGGTCCTTCGGCAAACGAGATCAGGGATACCCGTCCATGATCCCGCACCCGCCCCGGAAGCCCCCGCCGAAGGCCCCGCCCCCGCCTCGAGCCCCGGCCCCCGCCACCGAGAAACCCCCGCCCCCTCGCCGCGACCGGGGTGCAGTTCGCCGTCCGGCGACTGCGCCCCCGCACCGTCTGACGGCCGGCGCCATGGCCACCGCGCCTGAACGTGGGCGGCTACCTCCTGGCCGGCCGGCTACCTCAGCGACGCGGTGGGCCCGACCGGCGGCGCGACGATCTTCGGCGCTGTCCTCCGCGCCGTTCCACACCCTCCCCCGCTGCTTCGCTCCGTTCTGCGCCGTTCACGTGTTCGTAAGATTCCTTCCTTTAGGAATGTTTCTTGGCCTCGATCCGACGGGCAAGGACAAGCACACTGCCTCCACGAACGTAAGCCTTGCAACAACATTCCATCCCGATGGTATGTATGAGCTGTCGTCAACCACGGAGGGCAGGAACATGGCAAAGCAGGAGCGGGCGCGCCGCACCCGGGAGAAGGTCCTGACGGCCGCGGCCGAGATCTTCGCCGCCCAGGGCTACGAGAGCACCACCCTGAACACGGTGGCCGATCGCATCGGCATGACCAAGGGCGCGCTCTACGGCCACTTCCCCTCGAAGGGCTCCCTGGCCCGCGCCCTGATCGACGAGTCCCGGACGGTCTGGACTAGCGTGCACGCCGAGTACGACACCCCGGGCGCCGACGCCGCCGAGGTGCTCCGGGGCGTCGTGGTGGGCTTCGCCGACCGGCTGCGGTCGGACGTCCGGCTGCGGGCCGCCCTCCGGCTGGCGGCGGACTGCCCCAACCTGGCCCAGGCCCCCGCCGACGTCCTCGCCGAAATGCACGTCGCCCTGACCGACCTGGTCCGCCGGGCCCAGCGCGACAGCGGCTTCCCCGACCACTGCCCGCCCCTGGTCGCCGAACTGCTGCTGATCGTGCTCCGGGGGCTGCTGAACACCCGCACCGAGTGCGACGGCGGCACCCGCGCCCCCGGCGGGGAACCGCTGTGGCGGCTCCTCTTCACGGCCCTGTCCGGCAGCACCGCCCTGCCCGGCAACCCGGCCCCGACCGGAGGCCCCGCCCCGGGCCCCGTCCCGGGCCCCGCCCACCCCTGAGCCCCCGCCCCGATGCCCCGGGCCTGCCCCCACCCCGCTACGACACCACGTCCTTGCGCGCGAACCCGCGGAAGGCCAGCGCCAACAGCACCACCGCGTACGACAGCGACAACGAGACCCCCTGCAGCATGCCGCCCCACTCCAGCTGCGGCTGCAGGGCGTCCGCCCAGGCGTACTGCCAGTGCGCCGGCAGCCACTCCCGCAGGTCCCCCAGCGCGGTGACGGCGTCCAGCACCCCGGTGATGATCGACAGGAACACCGCCCCGCCGACCGCCCCCAGCGGCGCGTCCGTGGCCGTCGACAGCCAGAACGCCAGCGCGGCGATCACCAGTTCGCTCAGGAACACGAAGGCCACCGCGATCGCGATCCGGGGCAGCGCCTCCCCGGCCGGCAGGCTGGCCCCGGCGGGCAGCTTGAGGTCCCCCCAGCCGTATGCCACCGTGCCCACGACCAGCCCGATCGCGGGCAGCATGACGACCGCGACCGCCGAGAACGCCAGCCCGACCACGAACTTGCGGGCCAGCAACCGGGCCCGCGGCACCGGCGCGGCCAGCAAGTAGCGCAGCGAGGACCAGCTGGCCTCCGAGGCCACGGTGTCCCCGCAGAACAGGGCGACGGGGATCACCAGCATGAAGCCGGTGCCCACGAACAGCATGGTGACGGCGAAGTTGGCGCCCGAGGCGGTGGCCAGGTCGATGAAGGTGGTCCGGTCCGGGCGCCCGGGGGTGCCGCCGATCTGGAACGCCGCCAGGATGACGAACGGCATGGCGGCCAGCACCGCGCCGATCACCAGGGTGCGCCGCCGGCGCAGCTGCCGGATCGCCTCCACCCGAAGCGGCAGGGTCCGGCTCGCCCGGTACCCCACCGCGTGGCCCCCCGAGACGTGCTCCCCGAGGGCATGCTCTCCCGAGGCACGGTCGCCCTGGCCGGCGTCCGTGCTGTCACTCGTCACCCTGGCAGCGCTCACGCCGCACCTCCGATCAACGACAGGAACGCGTCCTCCAGGCGCCGCTGCGGTCCGGCGCTCTCCACCGGCACCCCCAACCGCACCAGCTCCGCCAGCAGTTCACTCGCCGGCAGCCCGTCCAGCCGGACCAGCAGCCCGCCCTCGACCGCCTCCGCCGAGCCGACCCCGGCCAGCGCGCCGACCTTCTCGACGACCGGCTCCGGGTCGTAGGACGCGGCCACGCCGATCATCAGCAGCTCACCACCGCCGACGATCTCGCCGACCGGCCCGGCCGTCACCAGCTGCCCGCGGTCCATCACCACCAGGTCCGTACAGCTCTGCTCGACCTCGGCCAACAGGTGGCTGGAGACGATGACGGTCCGGCCGGCGGCCGCGTACCGGATCATCACCTCGCGCATCTCGCGGATCTGCGGCGGGTCCAGCCCGTTGGTCGGCTCGTCCAGGATCAGCAGGTCCGGCATCCCGAGCATCGCCTGGGCGATGGCGAGCCGCTGCCGCATGCCCTGCGAGTACGTCCGCACCGCGCGGTCCAGCGCCTCACCCAGCCCGGCGATCGCGAGCGCCTCGTCGAAGCGCGCGTCGGCCTCCGGACGCCCGGTGGCCTGCCAGTACAGCCGCAGGTTGGCGCGTCCGGTGAGGTGCGGCAGGAAGCCCGCGCCCTCGACGAACGCCCCGACCCGCGAGAGCACCGGCGCCCCGGGGCGGATCAGGTGCCCGAAGACCCGGATCTCCCCGGCGTCCGGCCGGATCAGGCCCATCAGCATGCGCAGCGTGGTGGTCTTGCCGGCCCCGTTCGGCCCGAGCAGGCCGAGCACCTGGCCCCGCTCCACCCGGAAGCCCAACTCCCTTACGGCATAACGGTCCTGAGAGCCCTTGTAGCGCTTGCTCAGCCCGCTGATCCGCAGCGGCACCCCGGCCAGCGCCGGATCGAACTCGGGCCCCGAGGGCCCCGACGGCCCGGAGAGCCCCGCCAGCCCACCCGCCGTGGCCCCCCGCCGCAGCCGCCGCCGCACCAGCGGCAGCAGCACCACCCCGGCGGCCACCAGCACGGCGCCCACCGGCAACATCCAGGTCCGCGCGGGCAGCGGCGCCGCCTCCGTGACCAGCTCCTCGACGGTCGGCGCGGTGAGCGCCCCGGCCACCGCCACCCGGTAGGTGGCCGGGTCGGCCGGCGAGGCGTACGCCAGGTCGGTGGAGGCCAGCACCAGCCGCAGCCGGTGCCCGGCCGGGAAGTCATGGTCCACGGCGGGCAGCCGGACGGTCACCGTCTGCCCCGCGTCGGCGCCGGTGACCCGCAGCGGCGCCGCGAGCTGCTGCGGCAGCACCGCCTTGCCGTCCGGCCCGACGTCGTACAGCTTCGCGAACAGCACCGCGTCCGACCGGTCCGCCGTCACCCGCACCGGTACCGTCGGCTGCCCGGTGAGGTGCAGCGGCTTGTCCAGCGGCGCCGACTCGAAGGCGGCGTTCTGCCCGGGGAAGTCCAGCGAGAGCCCGGCCCCGAGCGAGGCCGCCTGGCTCAGCGCACCGATCCCGGGCAGCGTGGAGATCCCCGGCGGCGCCCCGCCGGGCGGATTGGCGAGGGCCTGCTCCCGGCCGGTCAGCTCGACGGACCGGGTCGCGGTCCCCCCGAGCCCGGGGTAGCGGTCGGCGTCGGCGCCGCGCAGCACGGCCTGGAAGCCGGTCGAGTCCACGCCGCCGGTCCGGGTCACCCGGAACTGCGGCCCGGTGTCGTTCCCGCGCCCCCTCAAGTAGTGGTCGAACCAGCCGGTGACCCGGTCGTCCACCCGGGCGCTGGTGTCCGTCCCGCCGTCGTGCCCGCCGGCGAACCAGTCCACCGAGACGGGCGCGCCGTTGGCCGCGACCGCCTGGGCGATCCGGTCGCCCTGGTCGAGCGGGAACAGCGAGTCCTGCTGCCCCTGCACCACCAGGGTGGGCGCCTTGAGCTGCGCCGCCACCGAGGACGGGCTCGACCTGTCCAGCAGCGCGACGGCCTCCGGGTCGGCGTGCCCGGCGGTCGCGACCCGGTCGTACATCTGGCAGAGCGAGTCCAGGAACCGCCCGCAGCCGACCTGCCCGTCCGTCGGGGCGCCGTCCGGCTCGGTCCCGTTGCGCGGCGCACCGCCCGAGGGCCCGAGGTCCCCCGCCGAGCCGGTGGTGAAGAAGATCCCGGCCCACAGCTTCTTGAACACGCCGTCGGCCGCGCCCGAGCCCTGCACCCCCTGCGGGAACAGCGCGTCGGCCAGGTTCCACCAGGTGATCTGGGTGGCCACCGCGTCGATCCGGTGGTCGTACGCCGAGGCCAGCAGCGAGATCGCCCCACCGTACGAGGCGCCGGTGATGCCGACCCGGGGGTCGCCGGGGCCGTCGAGCTGCACCTCGGGCCGCTGGGCCAGCCAGTCCACCAGGTGCTTGACGTCCTCGACCTCCCGGTCCGGCGCGTTCAGCCCGATCTTCCCGCCCGAGTGTCCGAAGCCTCGCGCCGACCAGGTCAGCACCGCGTAGCCCTGCCGGGCCAGCTGCTGGGCGCGGTCCCGCTCGCCCTCCTTGGAGCCGCCGAAGCCGTGCGCGAGCAGCACGGCCGGGCGCGGGCCGGTGCCGGTGGTGAAGAACGAGGTGTCCAGCTGGACCTGCTGGGTGCTGCCGGGCGTCTCCGGCATGCTGAGGAAACGATCCTCTTGATGGACCGCCTGCTCACCGTCGGACGCCACCGCCACCGTGCCGACCCCGGCCACCGCCACCAGGGCCACCGCCCCGGCTACCAGCCTGCGCCGTACCGACGTGCCCCGGCCGCGCCATCGACGCCATGCCCCACCGAACTCCATGGGGGCAGATCGTATCCGCCGCACGAGTAGGTGTCCGATAAAGCCGCCACCCCTTTTCACCCGTTTCAGGAGGCTAAGCGCCAGTATCGTACGGCTCACCCGCCTCTCCCGCCCCGAGAAGGCCCCCCGTGCTCTGGCCGCTGATCACCCTGCTCGCCGCCGTCCTGCTCCACCGCGACCACACCACCCGGGTCGACGACCTCCGCGCCACCCTGCGCACCCTGCTGGAACAGCACCCCGCTGGGACGGCGACGAACGGGCCCTCAACGTCACCGGCACCACCCCCCAGCACCATCGTCGTCCGCGCCACGATGACCGCCCGCACCCCCGACGACGCCGCCCAACTGCGCTTCGACATCCGCGAACAACTCATCGCCCACCTCCGCGACGAGCACCCCCAAGCCCTCCCCCGCCTCCGCACCACCGACACCTGAGCCCGCACCCCTCCCCCTCCCCCGCGAACAAGAATCCCCGCGCCCCGAAAGGGGCGCGGGGAACTGCGCGAAGCGGAAGGCCGAGACCCGCACACCCACCCCGACCTGCAAAGCCCTACAAAACCCTCGTCATCGTCCGATGCGGAATCCCGGCATCGTCATACACCGGCCCCTCCGCCACGTACCCCAGCCGCTCGTAGAACCCGAGCGCCCGCACCTGTGCGTGCAGCTCGACCTCGACGCCCCCGCGCTCGCGCCCCGCCGCCTCGATCGCCCGAACCAGCTCGATCCCGAGCCCGGTCCCCCGAGCCGCCGCGACGACCGCGAGCCGCCCGAGCAGCACGCGTCCCTCGACGCCCCCGGTCAGCTCCAGCGCCTGGTCGCCGAAGATCAGCCGCCCGGTCCCGAGCCCCGCACCGTCCGCGCCCACGGCCAGCACGTGCACCGAGGTCGCGTCGTACTCGTCGTACTCCAGCTCCTCCGGCACGTTCTGCTCGACGACGAACACCTCATGCCGGACGGCCCGCGCCAGCTCCAGGTCCGCTTCGCTCTCGGCGACCCGCACGGAGACGGTCATCTCAGCTCTCCGAGGCGATGATGTCGAGGGCCTTCTGCAGGTCCGCCGGGTACTCGCTGCTGAACTCGACCCACTGCCCGTCCGCCGGGTGCTCGAAGCCGAGCGAGACGGCGTGCAGCCACTGCCGGGTGAGCCCGAGCCGCTTGGCGAGCGTCGGGTCGGCGCCGTACGTCAGGTCGCCGACACAGGGGTGCCGCAGCGCGGACATGTGGACGCGGATCTGGTGGGTCCGGCCGGTCTCCAGCTTGATGGCCATCAGGGAGGCCGCCCGGTACGCCTCGATCAGGTCGTAGTGGGTGACGGACGGCTTGCCGTCGCGGGTCACCGCCCACTTCCAGTCCGAGCTGGGGTGCCGCCCGATCGGCGCGTCGACGGTGCCGCTCAGCGGGTCCGGGTGGCCCTGGACCAGCGTGTGGTAGCGCTTGTCGGTGATCCGGTCGTGGAACTGCCGCTTGAGGTCGGTGTAGGCCCGCTCGGACTTGGCGACGACCATCAGGCCCGAGGTGCCGACGTCCAGTCGGTGGACGATGCCCTGCCGCTCGGCCGCGCCGGAGGTGGAGATCCGGTAGCCGGCCGCGGCGAGCCCGCCGATGACGGTGGTTCCGGTCCAGCCGGGGCTCGGGTGCGCGGCGACGCCGACCGGCTTGTCGATCAGGACGATGTCGTCGTCGTCGTGGACGATCCGCATGCCCTCGACCGGCTCGGCCACGATCTGCACCGGGGCGGCGGGGGCGGGGATCTCGACCTCCAGCCAGGAGCCGGCGGTCACCCGGTCCGACTTGCCGGCCACGGCGCCGTCGAGCGTCACCTTGCCCTCGGCGGCCAGTTCGGCGGCCTTGGTCCGGGAGAAGCCGAACATCCGGGCGAGGGCGGCGTCGAGGCGCTCGCCCTCCAGGCCGTCGGGAACGGGGAGGCTTCGGATCTGCGCTGCGGTACTCACCCGTACGAGTATGCCGGAAACGCGCGGTGCCCCTTCCCCCGCCGGGAGCCGCACTGCTCCCGGCGGAGGACGGAGCGCACTACTTGTCGCCCTTCTCCGCCTGCTGGTGCACGGTCCCGTCCGGGTTGCTGCCGCGGAACGAGAGCAGCACCACGAGGATGCCGCCGCAGACGATCGCCGAGTCGGCGAGGTTGAACACCGCGAAGTGCTGGACCGAGATGAAGTCCACGACGTGGCCGCGGAAGACACCGGGCGCGCGGAACAGCCGGTCGGTGAGGTTGCCGAGGGCACCGCCGAGCAGCAGCCCGAGCGCGATCGCCCACGGGAGGCTGTACAGCCGGCGGGCGATCCGCCAGATCACCACGATGACGGCCGAGGCGATCATGGTGAAGACGACGGTCAGCGCCTGCCCCATGCCGAAGGCGGCACCGGAGTTGCGGATCACCTGGAAGGTGACGATGTCACCGATCACCTTGATCGCCGCGTGGTTCTCCAGTCGGGCGACGACGAGCAGCTTGCTGGCGAGGTCGATGAGGAACGCGAGGACGGCGACGACCAGCAGCACCCCGACCCGCCGCCGGCCCTTCGGCTCGTCCAGCGCCGTGGCCCCGCCCCCGGCGACCGCCTCGTCCGCGTTCCCGTTCTCCGCGGAGCCCGCCCCGGAGGGCCCGGTGGGCTCGGTGGGTTCGGCCACAACCGCCTCCGCGCCATCGGCGGGGTTCGGGACGGCGTCGTCCCGGGTCTGAGGGGAACCTTGCGTACTGATGATCCGCTCCGCTGCCGATGTGAGCCGGTGAGGGCCTGAACGCGTCCGTACCGACGAGTCAGGCGACGTTACGGGGTCGAGCGTACGGCAAGCCCGACCCCCCACGTCGCCCCGGTCGCCCAGCCGAGCCACCCAGCTGAACCGCCCGGTCAAGCACTCCGCGTCAGCGGCGTTCCTGCTTGGCCTTGCACTGCACGCAGAGCGTGGCCCGGGGGAAGGCCTGCATCCGGGCCTTGCCGATGGCCTGTCCGCAGGACTCGCAGGTGCCGAAGCCGACGCCCTCCAGCCGCTCCAGGGCGCGCTCGGTCTGGGCGAGGCTGTCCCGGGCGTTGTTGGCGAGCGCCAGTTCGCTCTCCCGCGAGATGTTCTTCGTACCGGCGTCCACCTGGTCGTCGCCGGCTCCGTCGTTGGAGTCGCGCATCAGGCCGGCGATGGCGGCGTCGGCCGCGTCGATCTCGCCGCGCAGCCGTTCCAGGTCGGCGATCAACTCGTCGTGCAGTTCGTGGACCTCTTCCGAGGTCCAGGCGTCCTCGCCCGGCCGGACCGGCAGCGTGGCCGGGTCGACCGACTCGGCTCCGCGCGGCACGGTGACGGTGTCGGTACTGGTGTTCTGAGGTGCGGTAGTGGTCACGGTCCCCTCCCCTGGATCGGCCGCCACGGCCTTGCGTGCCCGCTTGGTGGCGGTACCCGCACTGGTTGCCTTCTCAGCCATGGCTTCGACCCCATCTACGAACGAATCGAGCCGCCGGTTCCCGGCGGCTTCCAGTGCCGGAACGATAATCCCGATCAAAACCGGTCACAACATGACATACCGACGCCTCGCGATGATCCCACCCAGGCAGCCGCCCCAAGCGCCACGCCCCACGCGCTGACAGACTTGTGCCCACCTCACCCCTGCCTAACCGCCCCCGCCGACCAGCCCGGATCGGCCTCCCCCGAAACCGTTTGGACAAACCGTCTCGCCCGGCCGATACACTTGCCCTGCAAGGCGCAGATGGGACGAGTACCGACGTACGCAGCCACCAGCGACCCGGGGACGGTGCGAGCCCGGGGGTGTGCACGACGGGAAGATCACCCCGGAGCCGCCGGAAGAACGGCCACCGCCCAGCCCACGGCGGCCCACTAGACCCGGCAGCAAGCCCAAACAAGAGGGCCGCAGCGCAGTACGGCGGCCAAGGAGGGTGGTACCGCGGGGCGGCCAGGCCGTCTCGTCCCTCCGGAGGATCCAGTCCCAGCATCCGCCGGAGGTAGACGCCCGCGATGAATTCCTACAACCCCGTCCCCGCACAGGTCGATCTCCCCGCCCTCGAACACCAGATCCTCTCCTTCTGGCAGGACAACAAGGTGTTCCAGCGCAGCCTGGAGCAGTCCGAGGGCCGCCCCGAGTGGGTGTTCTACGAGGGCCCGCCGACCGCCAACGGCATGCCCGGTGCCCACCACATCGAGGCCCGCGTCTTCAAGGACGTCTTCCCCCGGTACCGGACGATGAAGGGCTACCACGTCGCCCGCAAGGCCGGCTGGGACTGCCACGGCCTCCCGGTCGAGCTGGCCGTCGAGAAGGAGCTGGGCTTCTCCGGCAAGCAGGACATCGAGGCGTACGGCATCGCCGAGTTCAACGCCAAGTGCCGCGACTCGGTGACCCGCCACACCGACGCCTTCGCCGAGCTGACCACCCGCATGGGCTACTGGGTCGACCTCGACGAGGCCTACCGCACGATGGACCCGTCGTACGTCCAGTCCGTCTGGTGGTCGCTCAAGCAGATCTTCGACAAGGGCCTGCTGGTCCAGGACCACCGGGTCGCCCCCTGGTGCCCGCGCTGCGGCACCGGCCTGTCCGACCACGAGCTGGCCCAGGGCTACGAGACCGTGGTCGACCCCTCGGTGTTCGTCCGCTTCCCGCTGACCAGCGGCCCGCTGGCCGGCCGGGCCGCCCTGCTGGTCTGGACCACCACCCCGTGGACGCTGGTCTCCAACACCGCCGCCGCCGTCCACCCGGAGGTCACCTACGTGGTGGCCACCGACGGCGACGAGCAACTGGTCGTGGCCGAGCCGCTGCTGGCCAAGGCTCTCGGCGAGGGCTGGGCGAGCACCGGCGAGTCCTTCACCGGTGCCGAGATGGAGCGCTGGGCCTACCGCCGCCCCTTCGACCTGGTCGAGATCGAGAACGCCCACTACGTCCTCAACGCCGACTACGTCACCACCGAGGACGGCACCGGCATCGTCCACCAGTCCCCCGCCTTCGGCGCGGACGACCTCGCGACCTGCCGCAAGTACGGCCTCCCGGTGGTCAACCCGGTGCTCGCCGACGGCACTTTCGCCCCCGAGGTCCCGCTGGTCGGCGGCCAGTTCTTCAAGAAGGCCGACGAGGCCCTGGTCGCGGACCTCAAGGAGCGCGGCCTGCTCTTCCGCCACCTGCCGTACGAGCACAGCTACCCGCACTGCTGGCGCTGCCACACCGCGCTGCTCTACTACGCGCAGCCGTCCTGGTACATCCGGACCACCGCCGTCAAGGACGCGCTGATCCGCGAGAACGAGGCCACCAACTGGTTCCCGGAGACGGTCAAGCACGGCCGCTTCGGCGACTGGCTGAACAACAACATCGACTGGGCGCTCAGCCGCAACCGCTACTGGGGCACCCCGCTGCCGATCTGGCGCTGCGAGGAGGGCCACCTCACCTGCGTCGGCTCGCTGGCCGAACTCGGCGAACTCACCGGCACCGACCAGAGCGGCCTGGACCCGCACCGCCCGTACATCGACGCGGTCACGTTCGCCTGCCGTGACTGCGGCGGCACCGCCACCCGCGTGCCCGAGGTCATCGACGCCTGGTACGACTCGGGCTCGATGCCCTTCGCCCAGTACGGCTACCCGTACCAGAACAAGGAGCTGTTCGAGAAGCGCTACCCGGCGCAGTTCATCTCCGAGGCGATCGACCAGACCCGCGGCTGGTTCTACACGCTGATGGCCGTCGGCACCCTGGTGTTCGACAAGAACAGCTACGAGAACGTCGTCTGCCTGGGCCACATCCTGGCCGAGGACGGCCGCAAGATGTCCAAGCACCTGGGCAACATCCTGCAGCCGATCCCGCTGATGGACCAGCACGGCGCGGACGCCGTCCGCTGGTTCATGGCGGCCGGCGGCTCGCCCTGGTCGGCCCGCCGGGTCGGCCACGGCACCATCCAGGAGGTGGTCCGCAAGACCCTCCTCACCTACTGGAACACCGTCGCCTTCCAGGCCCTGTACGCCCGCACCTCGAACTGGGCGCCCTCCGCGACCGACCCGGCCCCGGCCGACCGCCCGCAGCTGGACCGCTGGGTGCTCTCCGAGCTGAACACCCTGGTCCGCGAGGTCGACTCGGCCTTCGAGGCCTACGACACCCAGCGCGCCGGCAAGCTGCTCTCCGGTTTCGTCGACGACCTCTCCAACTGGTACGTCCGCCGCGGCCGCCGCCGCTTCTGGCAGGGCGACGCCGCCGCGCTCGCCACCCTGCACGAGGCACTGGAGACCGTCACCCGCCTGATGGCCCCGCTCACCCCGTTCATCACCGAACGGGTCTGGCAGGACCTCATCGTCCCCACCGACCCCCAGGCCCCGGCCTCCGTGCACCTGGCCACCTGGCCCGAGGTCGACGAGACGCTGATCGACACCGAGCTCTCCCGGCACATGGCGCTGGTCCGCCGCCTGGTCGAGCTGGGCCGGGCCACCCGCGCCGAGTCCGGCGTGAAGACCCGCCAGCCGCTGTCCCGCGCACTGGTCGCCGCCCAGGGCTGGGAGGAGCTGCCCGCCGACCTGCGCGCGCAGATCGCCGAGGAGCTCAACGTCGCCACCCTCGAATCCCTCGCCGAGGTCGGCGGCTCCCTCGTCGACACCACCGCCAAGGCCAACTTCCGCGCGCTGGGCAAGCGTTTCGGCAAGGGCGTGCAGGACGTCGCCAAGGCGGTCGCCGCCGCGGACGCCGCCCAGCTCGCCGCCGACCTGCGCGCCTCCGGCGAGACCGGCGTCGAACTCAACGGCGAGACGATCACCCTCTCCCCCGACGAGGTGATCATCACCGAGACCCCGCGCGAGGGCTGGGCCGTCGCCAACGAGTCCGGCGCCACCGTCGCCCTCGACCTGGCCATCACCCCGGAGCTGAAGCGCCTCGGCGTCGCCCGCGACGCCATCCGCCAGATCCAGGAGGCCCGCAAGAACTCCGGCCTGGACGTCGCCGACCGCATCGTCCTCCGCTGGCGCGCCACCTCGGAGGACACCGCCGAGGCCATCGCCGAACACGGCCCCCTGGTCGCCGAAGAGGTCCTCGCCACCGACTTCGCCGCCGGCGCAGCCGACTGGGAGTCCACCACCTTCACCGACGAATCCCTCGGCCTCGCCTTCCAACTCCGCAAGGCCTGACCCACCCCGAAGCCGCCGTCACCCCCCAAAGGTGCCGGCGGCTTCGCCACACCCACCCCCCACACCCCCACCCCGCACCCCGCACCCCGCACCCCGCACCCACCCCCCCACCTCCCCCCTCCCACCCGCCCCAGGCGAGAGGGACGCGCTGCGGAAGGGGGCGGTGGAGGGGGTGGGTGCGGAGAGGGGCGTGACGGGTGATTTTCAGACCGCCAACGGCGCCCAGCCAATTGCCCACAGGGTCGGCGGT